>JAZQFU010000272.1:0-6735 GCA_045539675.1 Clostridia bacterium
GGAATCCCCTTAAGCCCTTTGCATGGTATAGCTAAATTAAATTATATTATTGTGAAATTTTCAAAATCGTTTTTGAAAACAAAAAAAACAAAAACACCAAGGTTCACCACCTCATCCGCCTCGTACCTCGGCACCTTCCCCTCCCACAGGGGAAGGCTTTTTTGGAAGTTCGACTTTCCGATGGCTAGCCATCGGAGAGCTATCCGAAGAACTTTAACTTTCAGTTCACTGGTTTTTCGCTATGCTCTTATTTTCAGTTATAATTACTTTACAAAGTATTTGATATCAACCTCGGGAAGCATTGTCATTCCGTTTTCGGTGCCTTTTCCGTATCTTCCGAGCCACAGATAAATAATTTGTAATCCTGATGCAACACCGTCTTCCATCCATACTCCTTCAAAGGAAAGATTCACACTTTTTGCATCAGTAAAGCCTTTGGTTTCAAGTGGAACAGAATAATATCGGTATGCGTCGGGATAAGTATATCCGCTTGTTCTTTGTATGAAGGTTTCGCGGTTAAGCTTTCCCTCAAGACCGCAGGCTACATGAGAATTCCAAACATAGAAATACCCCATCTGCGCCGAATTTCCCGGCCAGTCAGTATTCAGAATTCGTCTTATAACCAGCCCCATTTCCTTTTTACAATTGGTGGAAGCCGAGAATTCAAGTTCTGCAGAGGAAATTCTGATATCCGAATCGGTTACCGTAGTTGTATCAAAGGCAAGAGCGGTAAAATGAGTATAATCGGAATAACCGAAATTATCAACTCTTCCCGGATAGTTATAATAGGGTAATCTCTCCGTTCTGGGGAAAGACATACTGAAAAGCTCAAAGGGGCTTCTTTTAGCCGCAATATGTGTCAGCGGCATTGTTGCCGATTTATATTCCCTGAATTTAACGGTATACTTCCCCGAAGAAGTTCCGTCTTCGGATATTATATCAACAACCGCTTCATTTTCTCCGTAGGTAATTTCGGCTTTTGCACCGCTGTTTTCAGGAAGAGCAATTACCTCGGGAAGCTCTGAAGGTAATTTTTCGTAAACTGCATAATACTCAAAAACATTCTTATCAAATACAGGATAGATTTCATTTGCGCCTACCGAACCGATATATGCAGCAAGCGATGAGGAAGAATCCTTTTTAAACACGGGCATATCTATATCTTCATAATACGAAATATCAAATATGACCCCGGGCGTTACGGATATCGTCTCATCTGAAGAAAGGGCAACAGAAATCTTTGATTTTGCAAAGAACTCATTTTCATCTACGGGCGATCCTGATAATCCGAGATATTTCATCTGTGGAATATAGCCGGAAATGAACGAGCCGTCTTCCCTGCTTTCCCACTCCGGAACCTCAACTCTGTAAACACGGACTCCGGCAGCAGATACATTTACACTTGTGCTTACAGGAATAAATTTTTCGGGCAATGCATCGGTATTAAAAGAAACAAGCGCATAAGTATCTTTTTTCAGCCCTATGCTTTCATAAGCTTCAGCAGGAGCATAGGGCAAGGATTCAGAAGCCTTGTCCTTAATGAGAAATCCCACGGCAGGAAGCTTTGCTGACCTTTTCACACGAAGCGAAATAGTATATTCCGAGGTTGCAAAGCCTGAATCAACCGTAATTTTTATATCGCCCGAAACATCCGAAGGCATAGTAACCGTTACCTTATCTTCGGAATTTTCGGCTTTTGCAATAATTTCGGGAAGTATATCTGTATTTTCTTCATAAAGCAATGCATACTGAAAGGTATTTCTGTTATATGACGGATAAATGGTTCCTTCCGATGCACCAAGCTCTGAAAGCACGGGAACACGGCTGTAATATCCGTTCCAGTCAAGCACCGTTGAATTTTCCGAATAGCTGATATTTCCGTCTGTTAACGCATATGCACGAATGGAAAAGCAACCGTCAAATACAAGCTTTTCATAGGTTAATCTTACACCGAAAGCACCGTTTTCATTTTTCCCGAAGGCGGGATATTTTGCGGAGTTTTCAAGTGTCGGAACCGCAGTTTCATCTTCGCAAAGAAGTATTCCGTACTCCCCTGCTTCACTTAAAGACGAGCCGTAAACGGTAACGGTTCCATCATCGTTAAACACAAAGCTTTCATTAAGAGAAAGGGAGGCTTCCGCTGAAAAAGCAACAACAGAAAAAAGAAGTGAAGCAATTAACACTATAAATATTTTTTTCATTTCAGCATCCTCCTTTTAATGAACTGTTACGGGAATTTCCGATGAATCAGTAGAACTTACAAACAATGAATGGAATCCGCTCAGAGATGAAAGCTCAAGTCTGCCCTTTTCATAGCTCCAGCTTATTCCGTAGCCTTCTTCATTATTTCCGACTGTGTTGCCCTCGGAATCCTTTATGAAATTGACCTTATCCGATTCAAGGCTTACCTTCACATCGTCAATTGAAGACACACAAACATTATTATCACTAATTGCCACAGAAGCTTTACCGTCAGATGAAGCTATTATTCTTCCATTTTCGGAATACAGTCTTCCGTCAACCAGCATCCAAGAGCCGTTTTTCTTAACAAGTGCATCTCCGTTGAAGGTTATTCCGTCAGCATTAATTTCATATTCACCGTCTCCGGTTCTTATATAACAGATTGTTCCGTCTTCAAACTTAAGCTTTATATATCCGTTATAATCTGTCCGTTCATAGCTTATGGGCTTTTCTTCACCCTTATAAACGCTGAGCACGGTAACAATCTTTGTCTGATTTACCGATGGCGTTGCAAAATATACCCTCTGATGAACCGGTCTGTTTACGAAGCTTGATTTCGGAGTATAGATTACCCCGTCAGGGCCTGAGAAGGTATCTATCTTTGCCGCTTTTTTAATATCGGGAGGATAAATCACCTCTGCATCAAGACGTGCATCATTGACTTTTATTTCAGCGCCCATGGATTCCTTGAAATTAACTTCATACTGAGCATTGAGCCACCATTCATAGGAATGGGTATCGTTATCCTTTGCCTTAAGATCATCCATAACTATATAGGTATCGGGGCGGATATATATAATATGCCTTTCCGCTCTGTCCATAACCTTGTTACTGACAGAATATCCGTATTTTCCCAGGAGCCAGTTATAGGCTTCTGCCGCCTCGCCGGTAGCAAGATCGAATTCATCTGTTGTTATAAAGTTGGTAATTTTACCCGTTGCACAGCGAACATCCATAGGCTGCCCCTTACCGCCATCATATGTGATTGCATTATGGGCATAGGTTTGTCTTGTATAGCCTGCATCAAAGGTTGACTGATAGGAATCGTAATATCCTGAGTCTATTGCAAGTCTTCTTCCGTATGCATTGATATGGAAAGAATTCTGATCGGGGTGACTATGGTTTTCCGAACCGAATTCACTTGAACGGAAGTATAAGGAAACTCTTTCGGAATCATTGAAAAGATCTGAATGCATAGCAACATATCCGGCATCCTTAAAGTGATAGGATTTTGGCATATCATACGGTTTTTTCGGCTCAACCTCCACGGGAACCGCAGTATAATATGAGCCCGTAACTCTTGACGGCCCGATAGCTATCGAATCATACTTCCATTTCGCATAAGGTGAAAGGGAGTGGAAAAGGCCCCTTTGAAGAAGCAATTTCACAGCGGCATCTGCTCCTCTTCCGTAGCTTTCATCTCCGAATTCCATAGATGCATTATTAAAGGAGGTATAGAAATAGTATTTCCAAAGATTCTTTGTTACTGACTTATTAAAAAGATTAATTCCTATTCCCTTAAGGGAATAAAGAATCTTCTGATCCTCATCGTAATAGGTGGAATACTGATGACCGTTTGCATGAGCACCGTCCTGATATCCGTACTGAACAAAGGATGTTTTATAAGGCAGATATTTTTTTATAAAAGCCGTTGTAGTCCCGTTATCTCCCGCAAGGGCAATTGCAACCGATAAAACTGCCTCCATATGCCCCCATCCGTGAGAAAGATAAGGCGACGTAATTATCTGATAAGGAGAATCATTCAAGCCCTCCGTTGGATGCTCCTCGATAACAGCACGTGCAGCAAGCATATCGGCAACTAAGGTTCTTTCCTCCACGGTCATTTCATTATATAACCAGTCATAACCTATTGCACAGCAACTGACTATGTTTCTGAATATCTGATCCTGTGTCTTATAAGAGGTTGCACCGTTAATATCCCAGCCTGCAACATATGTAAGTATATCAATTCCCGCATCGGAATACTTCGTATCTCCCGTAAGGATATACGCAAATGCCAGATCGTATATCTGTTCAACCGTAGTTGTTGCCTTTGCCTCGTTTTTCACCGGTGATTTCACAGCCGATTCCGCACTTGAGATGATTGCATTATAAATATCTGAGGAGGCGCTCTTCAGAGCTCTGAATTCCTCCAGATTAGACTCATTCACAATAAGTCTGGGATGACCCATTGATGCGAATTTTTCCGTAACAAACCCGGTATCGGGAACAGGGCAGGAAAATGAATCGGGGCGAACGGAAAATCTTTTCGGTTCAAACCATTCGGAAACTCCTTCTGCGGTGCGGTATCTTGCACTCCAGTAATAGGTTCCGGGAATAAATTCGCAGGGAAATGCATGAACATTCACATTCACTCCCGAAGCGCTGTATTTTATGTTGTTCATTTCCTTATCGGAAGAAATCACAAAATCATAACTCTCCGCACCCTGCACATAAGGAACGGAAAAAGCGGGCGGATTATCTGTTGAAATATATTTATCTGCCGGCGCAAAGGGATACTCAGTTCCGTGATTCTTTATATAACGGTCTTCCCAGGTAACAGACACTGTTTCATATGGCTTTTTCTCATACCAGGTAAGATTTACGGCAGGGATTCTGATTGCTCCGGCTGTTTCAATCCCTTCCGAGCCGCCATAGATATCTATATTTCCCTTTATTGCAAGCTCAACCTCCGACGCACTGCCGAAGCCTGCGGGATTAAGTCTGATTTTATAATTTCTGAATGAGGCCGATGAAATAACCGCCTCTTCACAGAGGCTTCCCTCTTCCTCTGCTATGACAGGCTCGTTCCAGTCAGAGCTTTTGTTTCTCAGGACCTCTATTTTTTCATTATCTGCCTTTGCCCATAAATCAAGCTCAAGCCCGGAAATTCCGATTTCGGAAGAAACGAAAAGGCTTTCGTCAAAGGTCAGCAGGGTGATATCATCATTTTCTCTTGAAACGGTATTTTCAACTGTTGTGAGAGGAAGGCTGAATGCATTAAGCTTATCTCCCTTTATTCCAAGCCTGTCTGCTTCTAAAACGGCAGTTTTCTTTATTCTGTGATGGAAAGAATAAACTACGGTTTTATTTCTGTCCGGTGAGGTTACTGTTACCGTAGTAGGTTTATCAAAGGAATCGGATTTTTCTTCGGAAATCTTCATCCCCTTTTTATATTCGAATGATATTTCAGGAAGCACTTCAGGTTCTTCGTCATACAAAATATAATAATCGTATACGTCCTCCGAGAAGCCGGGATTCATTTCTCCGGAAGAAGCCGATGCGGATTTGAGCGCTGCAACCGATTCCTTTGTATACCAGGAAGACTCTGCGAGGGGAGCATTTTTTTCATCCCACACGAATGCTTTCATATATCCGGCTTCCGCATTATGATTAACCGCAACAGATACTATGGATTCATTTGTTGCAGAGTAAACCGCTTTTTCAAACCTGCTTGTTTCAAGAAGCACATCTTCTGCTGAATAGGATGCAACTGAAATATAAAGCTTTCTTTCTGTTGCCGATACTGATGTTACGGGAATTCTAACAAACATTTTACCGCCCATATCTCCGTTATATGCGCAGTTCTTTGAAGCAATTGTATTATTATAGAATTCAGGCTTCCCTACAGAAAGTGCTTCTTCTGAGGTACCGTAGGTTATTTCAAGGGCAGGTGCGGTTGCGGCAACGGTGCAATCCACATTATGCACATTTGTGACTGCAAATGAAACTTCGGAACTTCCCGAATAGTAGTTTTCGCTAAAATAAGACGTCACATCAACTCTTGCTGCTTTATTAAAGCTTGAGTTGAGATTAATATTTCCCAATCTTCCTACCGCATTATCAAGAGCGGGTGCATTTGAATAAGAGAGGGTTGAACCGCTCCAGTTATTCTCAGTTCCGTATACGACCATTTCTCCGCCGTCATAAGCTGAATTTTTCGTAAGAGTAAACTTAAGCACAGCCTTGATTATGTATTTTCCCTGAGGAACAGAAACTGACGAAATATCGAATTTATAAAAAACTGCTGTCTTTGGAATTTCATCTGCGGAAAGCAAAAAAGGCGCCGTCTGCGACGATGCACCGGGGGCTTCTGAATTTATGTATCCCATATCCGCTTTTGAAACTGTTTTATCTGCCGCAAAAACAAAGGGAATTGAAATAAGGCATAAAATTACCGTTAAAGCAATAAAAATCGAAAGCTTTCTTTTCAGCATTTACACTCCTCCACTCTGTATGGTATTTTAATTATACCACAAACAGTTTTACTGTGTCACTACCAAAAAAAGAAAAAAACCGCAGATTTACCAAACAAAAAGGTAGTGTAACCAGCAAAGCGGTTACACAACCTTCAGATTCTATTTACATTGCATTGTAACGTGCCTGCGCATCATTATAGATTTTTTCAATCTCTTCTGCGCCAATGCTCTTTGCGGTTTCAAGCCATTCATTCCATTCCTTTTCGCCGCCGTTATTGAGAACATATTTGGTTGC
>JAZQFU010000273.1:0-3017 GCA_045539675.1 Clostridia bacterium
GTCCATTACATTGGTCTCCTTTCATGGCATAAATACCACCCCTTTCGATGGTATTATATCATAAAGACTTACCGATGTGCTGACACAAACACTTACCGATGTCCTGACACATTCGACTTACCGATGTGCTGAAACTGGACAGAATTATGGTGGCATTACAAGGCGATGCATAAAATGCGGATGTGATTTCTTTCACATCCGCATTTTTAATTCATCCCGAAGGGATAACTTACTTATGTTTTCTTCCTTCAACAAATACTGTATCAACTGTAAGATCGTCATTCATAATAACAATATCTGCGAATTTTCCTACCTCAAGGCTTCCTTTTTCGGAATCAACTCCGATTGCTCTTGCAGGATTTAATGAAGCGCATTTTACTGCCTTTTCAAAGGGGATTCCGAACTCATAAGCCTTCTTAACGCATCCCATAAGGTTGGTTGCGCTTCCGGCAAGGGTTCCGTCCTTTAATACTGCGGTAGTTCCGGTAACAAATACGGGCTGACCGCCTAATGCATATTCGCCGTCGGGCATTCCGCATGCCTCCATAGAATCGGAAATAAGCACAAGTCTGTCTTCCCCAACTGCTCTGAAGGTATTTCTTACGATTACCGGGTTAATATGAATTCCGTCGCAGATAAGCTCGGTGGTGCAATCGCTGTCTATAATAGCGCCAACAACTCCGGGGTCTCTGTGATTATAACCGGGCATTCCGTTGTATAAGTGAACACAATGGGTTGCGCCAAGCTCTATTGCCTTCTTCGTGGATTCGTAGGTTCCGTTGGTATGACCAACAGAAACGGTAAGAAGCTTTGAAGCCTTTTCGATGAATTCTTCCGCACCGGGAAGCTCGGAAGCAACACCGACAATTTTAATGATTCCGTCGCAGGCATCATAGATTCTCTTGAAGTGGTCGAAATCGGGGTCCATTATGTATGCGCCGTTCTGAGCGCCCTTCTTTGCCATATTGAAGTAAGGGCCTTCCATATTGATTCCGAGGATTGTACATCCCTCTTCAATATCCATAGCCTTTCTTACGTTTTTCATAACTCCCGTTAAAATTTCTTCGGAAAGAGTCATGGTAGTGGGAAGATAAGAGGTGATTCCGTTATCTGCCATAAAGTTCTTGATTGCAACGAGGCCGTCGGTTGAATCTGCGGTTTCGCAGGTATCGTGGCCAACGCTTCCGTGAGTATGAACGTCAATAAGTCCGGGAATAACCTTTCTTCCTGCCGCATCAATAACCTCTTCACCGTCTTTGGGTTCAATTGAGGTTGCAATTTCAGTTATCTTTTTTCCTTCAAATCTTAAATCCGCCATACGGAAGATAAAGTCTTTGTCAAGGAGTCTGCAGTTTTTAATAAGCATAATAAATTTTCCTTTCTTCAGTTTATTGCAATTTTATTATAATACTTTTATAAGCTTTTTTCAAGTGTTTATCCGTAAATAATATTTACCGTTTCTCCCGGCTCAACCTTATAAAGCTCATCATCCAGAACGAACCATACGGGAATAAGGCTTGGGTTATAAACCATTTTTCCTTCAGCTCCGAAAATCAGGCGGTTATAGGCTTCAACATAATCATAAATTTCAATATTTGTTGCATACCATATTTCTTTATGTCCGCCCAGTCTTTCGCAGTATTCCTCTATCATATTCCAGTTGCCGGCGTTATTAAATTCGTGGCTGTGCCCCCATATGTAGAGGAGTCTGGAAAATCTTTTGGCAGGGAACTGCTTTGAAATATCAAGGCTTAAGAACTCGTCAATATATGAGGAAAGCAGGGGATTGTCATGGTGAGCACTCGGCATCCATGCGTGGAAATCCCGGGGAAGCTCAAAGCGGTTATTGTCTCCTGCAAGGGTTCTTGCATATGCAACGCCAAGCTCGGTGAGATAATTCTTTATTTTTTCATAGCTTTCGAAGTTGTTGAACTGAGATATTCCCGTTCCGGGATATGCCATTCCTCTTATAATTCTTCCGCATTTTCTTTCAAGCTCAATACGGCAGTTCAAAACCTCACGTATTCCGTCAAGAATGCTTATATTTCCTGCGGGACGGTGCCATTCTCCGTGAATTGCAATTTCGTGACCTCTTGAAAGAAAGATTTCCTTTATTTCTTCGGAAGTGAAAAAATCCCCATCAGTTCTGGCACAATCACAGGTGAAATTAAAGGTTCCCTTAAGACCGTTTTTGCTGAATATATCTGCAAGCCTTTTATCAAAGGGAGAGCCGTCGTCATAGCTGAAAGTGACGGCTTTTGCTTTCCCCTCAGGGAATCTTAAAAATACATTATACATATTATTCCTCCGTTTTATCTTCTTATATTTTCAAGGACGGAATAGGGAATTTCAAGGTTTCCGAAGCCTTTGCCTATGGCAATATGAGGCTTGTTTGAGCCGTGAAAATCCGATCCGCCCGATATTTTCAAATCAAGCTTTTTCGCAAGGTTGTTGTATTTTTCAAACATTTCGGGAGTATATTCGGTATAGTAACCCTCAACTCCGCAAAGTCCGCAGTCTTTGAGCTCCTTTAAATAGCCTTCAAGCTCTTCATCATTTTTTTTCAGAAGGTGCAGATGAGCCGCGTAAGCCTTTCCGCCGGCTTTCTCTATGGCGGAAATAACCTCAGCGGGTGTGGGCTTGGGAACAGAACGGTAGCCCGGCTTCCCCTTGGCTAAATATTTATCAAATGCCTCGTTTACCGAAGAAACATACCCCTTTCCCATAAGAAGCCTTGCAAGATGAACTCTTCCCGGTGTTGCACCTTCGGATTCCTTCTTAAGCTCTTCTTCGGTAATATCAAAGCCGCATTCATTAAGCGCTTCACACATAAGCTTTCCCTTAAGCCTTCTTTTTTCAATAAGCCCGGAAAGCATTGCTTTGAGTGAGGGAGCTTCGGGATTAATGAAAAAACCCAGAATATGACATTCCGCCTCTGCTTCGGCAGAAAATTCAATAGCAGGAATAACCTCGATTGAATGTTTTTTTCCTGCCGCCATGGCTTCCTTTATTCCGTT
>JAZQFU010000274.1:0-3462 GCA_045539675.1 Clostridia bacterium
CTTGTGGTTTACGAAAGCTTTCAGAGGTAATTGCCATGAAAATAAAAACATTTGATGAATTAAATGCATATGAGCTTTATGAAATTATAAAATCAAGAAACGAGGTTTTTCTCCTTGAACAGAATATAGTATGCCAGGATCTTGATGATGTCGATTACCGTGCGTTTCATTTCTTTACGGAAGAAGAGGGAAGAGTTACCTCGTATCTCAGAGCATTTTATACCAACGAAGAAAAGAACCGGTTGAAAATCGGAAGAGTTCTTACCCTTAATAGAGGCAAAGGTGACGGCAGAAGGCTTATGGAAAAAGCTTTTTGCTACTTTAAAGAGTGCGGTGCAGAAAAAATTACGGTCAACGCTCAGACTCAGGCAAAGGGCTTTTATGAAAAGCTTGGCTTTAAGGTATGCTCAGACGAGTTTCTTGAAGAGGGAGTTCCTCATATTGCTATGGAATATGAGTTGTAAAATCGGAGGGGAAAATGAATTTTTTACTTAATGAAAGAGCGGAATGCGTTGAAACTGTTATTAATAATACGTCAACCGTTACCGTTATTCACAAGATTTCCGAAGGGGATTTTATATCTGTCTGCAGCAGAATTGAGAATGAAGGATACATATTGAAAGAAAATAATTCACTTCCTTTTCATAAGTTTAAGGCTTACCATAAGGGTACAACGGGAGCATTTGTGAATTATTTTCCGGGTGCCGATGAAATTACTGTCTGTTTTGAAGAAGAGTGTAATTATTTTTCTTATTCCGACAGAGAAAGTGAAAAAAGAGTTTCACCTCAGATAGCTCAGCTTTATCTTGAGGATTTCGGGATGTCTTATGTTATACGCCTTTCAGACAGCCGCTTTATAATAATTGACGGCGGCTGGGATTTAACTCCGGATGCAGAGAGGCTTTATGCATATCTTAAAGAGAATACTGCTGATGAAAAGCCTGTTGTTGCCGCATGGATTATTACTCATATGCATACAGATCATTACCGTTGCTTCAACAGGTTCACCGAGCTTCATAAGGATGATGTTACGGTAGAGAAATTCTTAATTAATTTTCCTTCAGCCAATAAGGATAATTTTGAAGGAGAGAAAAGCTTTTTCAGAGCTGAAATCAAAGAGGAGTATCCTCTTATAAATACCTCAGATAAAGTCCATGTTGCCCGTATGTTTGAGAATATGAAGCTGTACGGAGCGAAAATATATATGCCTCATACCGGTCAGAAATTTAGAATCGGCGACTCCTTATGGGAATGTCTTTCCTGTGTTGATGATTCGTATCATTTTTCCGAAGATGATAATTCTTCCTCTCTTGTTTTCAGAATGGAGCTTGCAGGGCAGGTTGTTTTATGGACTGCAGATGCATCCTTTTCAGATTCGGGAATGCTTAAAAAATACGGAAATTATCTTAAGGCGGATATACTTCAGGTTCCTCATCACGGTTTTATGAGCGGAGATGCGAAGGAGCATAAGCTATGCTACGATCTTATCGATGCGGAGGTTTGTCTGCTCCCCGTATCCTCATATAATGCTTATGTTACCATGGATACCTATATTGAAGCCTCCGGGTATCTTATGAAGAATACCTCCATAAAGGAGCTTATAGACGGTGACGAAACAGTTACCTTAACCTTGCCTTATCATGCACCGGCGTATGCAAGGGAAGCGTTTAAATCAAAGTTTTATGAAGGAAGAAAAGCAGCGGGAAGCAAGGTTTGGATTTATTCCGGACTTGATTCTTCTGAAAAGGATGATTTTGTATTTGATATTTTTAACGGAACACGTCTTGAGATAAAGGTTTCCGTTGAACTGTTTTTTTCTGACTCAACTCAGAGAACAACGGGTACCGCAATCATGGTTCCGCCATACAGCGTGAATACATATAACCTCCGTGACGGCGAATCGGTAACCTTAAATAAATGCCATTTTAACTGGGAGTCGGTAAACGTGAGAGGTATTCCCGAAAATACAGTTTTTGCCGTAAGGTTTATAGCCGAAAACGGAATTGTTGTCAGTCATAAAACACGTAAAGCAGCTTATAATGCATAGGAGTAATAATTATGAAGAGTTTTGAAATAAGAACAGCCGAAGCTTCAGATGCAGGAAAAATTCTTGAATTTATTAAGCTTCTGGCGGAATATGAAAATATGTCTGATCAGGTTGTAGCTACCGAAGAGCTGATAAAGGAATGGGTTTTTGAAAAGAAAAAAGCCGAAGTTATATTTGCCGTTGAGGATGGCAAAGAGGTTGGAATTGCTCTTTATTTTCATAATTTCTCAACCTTTCTCGGCCGTGCGGGAATATATCTGGAAGACTTATTCGTGCTTCCCGAATTCCGTGGAAGAGGATACGGAAAGGCACTTTTAAAAGAGCTTGCACGTATAACCGTGGAAAGAGGATGCGGAAGGCTTGACTGGAGTTGTCTTGAATGGAATAAGCCCAGCATAGATTTTTATCTTTCCCTCGGTGCAGAGGTGCTTGATGACTGGAGAACTTATCGGTTAAGCGGAAAAACTCTTGAAAAAATGTGCGAATAAAATATAAATAATCTGAATGGTCTTTATTCAGAGGAGGAAAGTCTGTGAAAAAGTTTAATCATTTCATTTTATCGGGAATATGGATTATTGTGGCAATTATAAATTTTTATACTGAAAGACCGCTGAAATCCGTTATGTTTAACCTTTTCGCGGCAGCAGTTTTTTTGTCACTTGCAATATTAAATATTATTTTCGAAAACCGGGGAGAAAAAGGCAGAAAGATTTTTAATCGGATAGGTATAGGATATATTATTATTCTGAGCATATTTTTTATAACGGTTATAAGCTTTAACGGTAAACCCGACGGCTCTACACTTGAAAGCCGTGAGCAGCTGCTTGAAAGTCTGCCACGTGGCTTTAAATGGAAAATTGCGTCGGAAACCGAGCTTGGAAACCATATAGTAAGCGGTATTTATTCACGTGATAACAAAAGCGGAATAGCTCTGTTTATGCCAAACGGTGATAAAGAATACAGACTTCTGGCAAGGCAGTGGCGTGATACGGATGATATTATTATTTCGAATTTTGTTGTTGATAATGTATGGTATGATATAGTCTGGTTTAACGGAGCACAAACCGAATATGCAGAGATAACATATACTTATGACGGAAAGAAACATGAGCCGATTATACATAACTCAAAGGAAATGGAAATATTCATAAATCCTGCCCCGTCAAGCGACTATGCCCTGAGTGTAGTATATTATGATAACGAAGGAAATAAATACGAGTAAAACGTAAGGTTCAGAACGTAAAATTGTCAGCCCGGTGCTTAATGGAATAATACCTGAAATATGTTTGCACGGTCTTTAATATAAAAAACATTGGTAATTCTTTGAAATTTTTAATGTTGCTCCTGCCGAAGTTTCATCTTTTTCCAACTGATAAAACCATAAACATCATTAAAAAGAAATGCAACAAAACATA
>JAZQFU010000275.1:0-7208 GCA_045539675.1 Clostridia bacterium
CCTGATGTTATAACCGAAACGGAATATTTTTCCTTGAGAACGGGATATAGGGAATATACTGTTTTGCGGAGGTCCGGATTGGATAAATCCGAAACAACCAACGCCAGATTTTTCATTTTTACCACTCCTAATATAAAAAACAAAGTAATTATAGCATAAAAAGTCGTATTTTGCAATCTTTTCTTGCAAGAAATTTGTGAAATCTATTGAAAATATGAACTGAATATGTTAAAATTACGATAAAAGGAAATTTGTGTTCAAATTCCGGAAGAAAAAGAAGAAAAAAGGAAAGGTGATTAAAATGCAGAAAAAATTATTATGCTTAATTCTTGCAATATCGCTTTTTGCGATTCCTGCTTTTGCGGAGGTTTCCTTCAGCGATATTGATTCATCCCACTGGGGATACGCAAACGTTATGAAGCTTGTTAATGACGGAACCGTTAAGGGATATCCCGACGGAACCTTTAAGCCTGCCGGTCAGGTAACAAGAGCTGAATTCGTTAAAATGATGGGCGAAGGCTCTGTTAAAAGAGCTTCCGATTTCAGCGATGTGGATGCATCCCATTGGGCATATAACTACGTTATGACCTCTCAGTTTGATGACGGTTCAAACGAATTCAAGCCCTCTCAGCCTATAACAAGAGAAGAAACCATCGTTCTTCTCTGGAAGAGAGCAGGCGCTGATGCAAGCGTTATCGCTCCTTCGATTATAACAAACCAGGCAACCAATAAAGAAGCTGTTGCATGGGCATACGGCACCGGA
The DNA here is from genome assembly GCA_045539675.1 of Clostridia bacterium. GTDB lineage: Bacteria > Bacillota > Clostridia > UMGS1840 > HGM11507 > JAZQFU01. The sequence continues at coordinate 764 of JAZQFU010000275.1, forward strand.
ATTATGATGGGTGACGACGGCGTTAACTTAAGACTTTCGGGAACTCTTTCAAGAGCTGAGGCTGCGGCTTTAATCGTTCGTGCAAGAGAAACTGATTTTACTGCAGCAAGAAAGAACTTTTCCGATGTAGCTTCTCCGGAGCTTCTTCAGACAATTTTCGAAAGCTTCAGTCTTTTTGATAACTATTCAGGCTACTCAGCAGATAAAACCTTAACAAACGGTGAGCTTTCAAGAGCGGCATTGAGAATTGCTACCTCAAGCTTTACAACAAGCTCTGTTTATGCTCCCTTTGCTGCAAGAGGCAGCTTTGAGCATACTTATGCAAACGACATTGCAATTATGAGCAGCATCGTATTCGGAGATTCCTGCAATAATGCCGGCTTTGCTGATAAGCTTGCTACCCGTGAGGATATGGTTGCAGCGCTTTCTGCGGCAGTTATAAGAAAGTCAAGCAAGGCAGTAAGCTTTGGAAACACCGGAAATTACTATAAAGATATCACCGGAGATATAGAAAAGAAAAAGGATGTTTATCTTACCTTTGCATATGAAAAGGGTATTGCCTTAAACGGAGACGGAACTATCGGTGCAGGCAAGAATGCAACCTATAAGGATATGGCGGCAGTTCTCATTCAGCTTGATGCTTTAATGGGAACTCAGACGGCATTTTCAACCAATATGAAGGGCGATGATTTTGTAACCTACGATGTGAAGCTTAATAAGAATCTTGTTTCTTATCCTTCAAATCACGAAATCTTCGCATGTGTATCCGAAGGTATTCCCGCAAGCGTATACGCAAGAGAATATACAGGAAAAGAGCCTAAGGAAAACTATAATTTCTCCAGAGAATACGGAGTTATGTTTGCAAATTATTTCAAGAAGGCTGTGGATGGCGCAAAGAAGCAGGCGGGAATCGAAATGGAATTTGTGCTTTATCCCGAGCTTATCTGGGATACCGGCAAAAACTTTAAGGTAAGAGCTCTTGTTAAGATTAACGAGGTTGGCTCAACCCCCGTTCCCCTTTATACTCTTGTTCCCGCAAATCAGCGTATTACCGGTGAAGAAGGCTTTATTCAGAAGGGAATGGAATTCTTCGCAGAGTTTGATGTGGCATATTATGCCCTTATAATGTAATACAGAGGAGTTTTAAGGTGCAAAAGAAAAGTTTTATCAAGGATAATTATATGGTCTGGGGTATTCTCGGAAATCTTATTTCCATAGCATATCTCGTTTTGCTTCTGCTTGTTAAAAACAGGGCAGTAAGACTGGAATACAATCTTTTTGGATTTATTATTACTCCGAATGCACTTGCAAGACTGGTTCTTGCGGGATGGGCATACTATTATTCCAAAACCGGTGCATACGGAAAGGATATTCACGTTTTTGCAAAGGATCTTATAGGTCTTCTGGTTGTAAATATTGTGGTTACAGCTCTGGATGAGTCGACCAGTCTTTATTATCTGGTTCAGGCTATAACAAATCTGATGTTTATGATATTTATAACTCTTCTGATTAATCAGAAAAAGTTTACCGTAAGATCAAAAAAGTATGCAAATCTCGGATTCTTTGCAAATATCTTCTTATGCCTTTCCATTGCGCTGATAGTGTTTATCGTGGTTATAAGCTTCAGTAATTATGATGTTTATCTGGTTACCTTTACTGCTGTGGCGCATTTATGCTTAATAATAAGCATGGTAATAACACGTATAATCGAAAAGAAATATGAAACAATTATCTCGGGTACGGAATAATGAAATATAAAATAGCTGGAATTCCGATGGAAATAAACGGGGTTGAATATGATTATTTCAGCTACCGTCTTAAGTCATATGAGGCACCCGGAATAATTCCGGAAATCGTTATAAACTACAGCGAACAGAAAAATATAGCTACTCCCTGCGGCGAAATCGCAGGGAGAGACAGCTTCCGCATTTTTTTAAAGAATGAGGGAAGATATATAACCTATGATACGCTGGTTAATCCCCGGATGAATACGGCGATAACCGATTCTTCAGCGGACTGGTCGGATATAAGCTGCAGTCTTTCTGACGTGGAGGAGCTTGGCGGAGCTTCCTTAAGCATCCGCTCCTTCAATATGATAGGTGAGCTTTTTAAATTTGCGCTCACGGTAAGGAACGGGCTTGTTATCCATTCCTCCGCAATTTCCTATGAAAACGGCGGAGTGCTTTTTTCGGCTCCCTCTGGAACGGGAAAATCCACTCATACGGGATTATGGAAAAAGGTATACGGAGACAGAGTGAAAATAATAAATGACGATATGCCGGCAATAAGATTTCTCGATGGGGAATGGAAGCTATGCGGAACTCCCTGGTGCGGAAAAACCGGAATAAACGTTAATGAATGTGTGCCTCTTAAGGGAATTGTCTTCCTGGAAAGAGGTGCGGAAAACGAGATAACTCCCATATCTTCGAAGGAAGCGGTTTTCGGAATAATGAATCAGACTATGCTTCCTTTATATAAGGAGCTTATGAGTGAGACTCTTGAAAATATCGGGAAGCTGGCATCTGCAGTGCCTGCATACAAACTGAAATGCAATATAAGTGACGGTGCCGCAATAACCGTAAAGGAGAAAATATTCCATGAAAATTAAAGATAATTTCCTGCTTAAGGAAGTAGCCGGAAGCTATATGGTTATTCCTGTGGGCAATGAGCTTGTGGATATGAACTGCATGATAACCTTAAATGAAAGCGGAGCCTTTCTCTGGCAGCGCTTAAGCGAGGAAACCACGAAGGAAGACGTTCTTTCCGCTATGCTCAGGGAATACGACGTGGATAAAGAAACTGCTGTGGCGGATATAGATGAGTTTATCGGAAGCCTCCGCAGTATAGGTGCTCTTGATGAATGACATATTTGTAAGCACATCAGAGCTTATTCCTTTATTTAAGGAATTGCTTGAAAAAGGGCAGAAAATATCGGTTAAAATAACGGGGAACAGTATGTTCCCCTTATTTGCACACAGAAGAGATACCCTGACCATAGAAAAAAAAGAAAAATACCGTGCCCGTGATATAGTAATGTATGTCCGCTCGAACGGAGAACTGGTTATTCACAGAATTTACCGGGTGAAGAAGGAATACTTTGTTCTTTGCGGAGATAATCAGCACGTGGCTGAATTCCCCATATATGAAAATCAGATAATGGGGGCGGTTACGGGTTTTGAAAGAAAAGGGAAGAAAGTGAGTGTTACGTCAACGGCTTACAGACTTTATTCTTTTTTCTGGTGTCTTTCTCTTAAAATCCGTAAGCCTCTTCTTATTTCGGCAATACGGATAAGGAATTTTAAAATCGGAGTGAAATAACCGTGAAGAAAAATTCTCTTTTATGGATAATCAAAAATACAGCGGGAACCCTTTTCCCGCTTTTTCTGCTTACACTCGTAAGTGCGGCTATTGCGTGGATCGGGGTAAGCTTTTCTCTCGTTTCGGAAAAAATTATAAACATAGCAACCGGTGAGGCAACGGGAAGCTTTATATCCGCCGTGGGTATTCTTGCGGTGATGATTGTTTCTCAGCTTATTCTTCAGGCTCTGGGAAGCAGACTCAACGTGGTTTCATCGGGAAAATTTGAAATAAGGCTGAAATCGGTTCTTTTTAAAAAGCTTCTTTATAAAAAAACTGATGCAGTTCATAAGTATCACAGCGGTGAGCTTCTGAACCGTCTTACCTCGGATGTTTCGGTGGTGGTTTCGGGCTTTGTGAGTATCGCTCCGCTTGTTATATCCTTTGGGGTCAGAATTGTTTATGCGTTGGTTATTCTTTTCAGAATAGATAAAGCCTTTGCCTGCTTTTATCTTGTGGCAGGGCCTCTGTTTGTGCTTCTTTCAAGACTTTACAGTAAAAAAATGAAAAGCCTTCATAAGGAGGTTCAGCAAACTGACGGAATAACCCGCTCATATATGACGGAGGCATTTCAGAATCTGCTTGCCGTAAAGGCATTCAGAAGAGAAAAAAGCTTTTCGCTTGAGGCCGATAAGCTGCAGAAGGAAAACTACAAGGTGAAAATAAGAAGAAACAGTATAAGCATTCTTGCAAACGTGCTTGTTTATCTTGCTTTTACGGTCGGATATTATCTTGCGCTTTCCTGGGGTGCATACAGAATAAGCACCGGAGTAATGACCTTCGGCGCATTAACCGCAATGCTTCAGCTGGTTAATCAGATTCAGACTCCCGTAAAAGGAGTCGCTGAGCTTCTGCCTACATATTATTCAATGATAGCATCAGCGGAAAGACTTATGGAGCTTGAGCAGGTTGAGGATGAAATAACCGGCAAAAAGCTTGATATAAAGGCATATGAAAAAATTGAAAAAATTGTGTTTTCGGATGTGTGCTTCTCATATGAGCATGGAAATCCGGTTCTTGAAAATTTCTCTTATGAGATAAAAAAAGGTGAATTTGTTGCCATTCACGGGCTTTCGGGAATCGGTAAAAGCACTCTTTTAAAGCTTCTTCTGGGAGTAATAACCCCCGAGAGCGGAGAAATATATTTTGAGTATTCCGGTGGCAGAAGAGTGGAAATAACAGCTTCGGCAAGACAACTTTTTGCTTATGTTCCACAGGGAAATATGGTTCTTTCGGGAACCATAAGAGATAATATTGCTTTTTACTCGGATGCAGACGATGAAGAGATATTAAAAGCCGCCTCCGATGCACAGATGAACGGATACCTTTCAGAGCTTCCCGAAGGAATAAATACCGTCATCGGTGAAAAAGGAGAGGGCTTATCGGAAGGGCAGATTCAGAGAATTGCAATTGCAAGAGCACTTTGCGACGGTGCGCCCATTCTTCTTCTTGATGAGGCAACCTCTGCTCTCGATGAAAAAACCGAGGCGGATTTCTTAAGTGCCGTAAAAAATATGAAAACAAAAACCTGTATTACGGTTTCCCATAAGCAGGCGGCATTTGATATTTGCGATAAGATTATTGAAATGTGAGAAGCCGTGGACTTATTTAACACCATTTACCGACTCCACAAATTACTGCAGGTCTGACCGTCTGCCAACCTCACGGCAGACGACCATCCCTTTGTAATTTTGCCGTCTGCGAAAATATATTGCTCATATACGGCTAGCAACATATTTTCACACCCGCCCCGTCGGTAAAGGTGTAACACACTACACTTTGCAGAGCAAAGAAGTGTGCCAAATGTTCCCTTTGGATTCCCTAAAAAGAGTATATATCTGCAATTACGGCGCAGTTATATACTCTTTTTTCTAATCATCACATAGGCATCGAACCTTGTGATGATTAACATAGTAAATGTTGTTAGTTCTCATATTTACTATGCTCATTTATCCTCATAGATGTTTGAGGATAAAGAAAAAAGCAAGCCTCCTTATCGACCATTACCGATTAAGTAGCTTGCTTTTAAATTTTACGAGCTAAACCCACCTGCGTAAAATTGTGGTTCTAATAATATTATTCGTCATTCATTTCCTTGCCATCTTCTAAGGCAAGTTCTGCTAATTCCTGTAACTTATCCTTCAATATCTGCTTGTCCGGCAAGCAGAGGGTATAATCCGAAACCAATGTCGGTGACATACTACGGCTTAAAGCATATTCAACCACCGCATCGTCCTTACTTGCACAAAGAATAAGACCAACACTTGGATTCTCGTTTGGCTTTTTAACATCTCTATCTAATGCTTCAAGATAGAAGTTTATCTGACCGATATGTTCAGGCTTAAATTTTCCGATTTTGAGTTCTATCGGCACAAGACATGATAATGCTCTGTTGTAGAAAAGCAGGTCAATATAGAAATCTTGCCCGCCTACTTGAACACGATACTCTTCACCGATAAAAGTGAAGTCCTTTCCAAATTCAAGAATAAAATTCTTTAAATTCTCAATAATAGCCTTACGGAAATTTCGCTCCGAATATTGCTCCGGTAAATCAAGAAATTCTAATACATAAGTGTCGAGAATAGTATTACGAACTTTTTGAGGAATTAATTCAGGTGGTTGTTTTCCGGATGAAAGCATATATCTCTCATAGTACGCACTATCAAGCTGACGTTCAAGTTCACGAGAAGAGTAGTGTTCTTTAGCTGCCAAAGCAACATAAAAATCTCGTTCTTCCTTTGTTTTTGCCTTTGACATTATAAGCAGATGATTTGTCCAACTCAATTGTGTCAGCAGTGCTGACACAATCTCATCATCCTTGTATGTTTCGTAAAACTGCTTCATTCTGTACAGTCCACGCCTGTTAAAACCTTTTATTGTAGGCGCTGTAGCAGATATATAATTCGCGACCTCATCAATAACCTTGTCACCATAAGTTGATTCTGCACATAATTCAGAAAGATATTCGCCAACTTCCCAATACATATTTATGAGCTCTGCATTTACTGCTTTCAAAGCTCTTCCTTTGGCGTTTTCAATTATTGATATAACCGCGCCGAAGTCATTGCTTATTGGAGTCAAATTCTTT
>JAZQFU010000276.1:0-3473 GCA_045539675.1 Clostridia bacterium
GAAGCCGGGCAGAACGGCATTAAGATTTCCTATTCGGTATGCAGTCTGGAGGATATCGGGATATCTGATTTTGATTTATGCACAGTTATCGGAAATCTTCTCGATAATGCAATTGAAGGTGCCACAAAGTGTGAAGAAAAATATATAGATCTGAGGATTTTAAGAAAAATCGGAAGAATACTTGTTGTGGTAAAAAATTCTTCTGTTCCCGTAACTGCCCCCTTTGAAACAACGAAGAGCGATAAGGAGGCTCACGGTATAGGAATCGGAAATATCCGTGAGATTGCCGAAAAATATGAAGGCGAAGCCGTATTTAAATATGAAAACGGCGAGTTTTCCGGAATCGTGAGTCTGGCATATCAGAAATAAAAAAAGTGAGCAAGGCTCACTTTTTTTATTTCCCGTTTTTCTCTATAACACTATTATATCCGCCGCTTCCGTGCATAATGCATCTGTTAACCCTTGAAATGGTAGCTGTGGAAGCACCGGTTTCGTCAACTATTTCCTGAAATTTTTTTCCGCTTTTTAAAAGCTTTGCAACCTGAAGACGCTGTGCCATTGAATCCATTTCCTTGAAGGTGCATAAATCTTCAAGGAAGCTTAAGCATTCTTCCTTTGTTTCAAGAGATAAGAATGCCTCGGCAAGAGCTTCAAGCTCTTTATTACCGTTGTTTTTCATAAGACGCCTCCTATTCGCTCATTTTTGCAAGGAAAGCTTTTGTTCTTTCATTTTTCGGATTCTCGATAATTTCCTTTGCGGGGCCTTCTTCAATAATTACTCCGTCTGCCATAAAGATGATTCTGTCTGCAACATTTTTTGCAAATTCGATTTCGTGGGTTACGATAATCATTGTTGTATCTCTTTCGGCAAGCTGCTTTATAACCTTTAAGATTTCTCCCGTAAGCTCGGGGTCGAGAGCCGAGGTGGGTTCATCAAAGAATAAAACCTTGGGATTGAGCGCAAGAGCTCTTGCTATTGAAACTCTCTGCTGCTGACCTCCTGAAAGCTGGCAGGGATAATAATCCATTCTGTCTCCAAGACCCATTCTTTCAAGAAGTGACTCCGCATTTTTTCTTATTTCCTCAAGAATCTGCTTTTTATTCTTTTTATAGTCCTCCCGCTCCTTTGCAAGAAGCCTGGGAGCAAGCATAATGTTTTCGATTGCGCTGTACTGAGGGAAGAGGTTGAAGGATTGGAATACAAGACCGAAGTTAAGCTGATTATCTCTTATTTCCTTTGCCGTCGGCTTTTTTGGAAGCGATTTATCAAGCACGGTTTTGCCGTCAACGGTAACTTTGCCTTCATCTGCATCTTCAAGGAAGTTGATGCATCTTAAAAGAGTAGTTTTTCCGCTTCCCGAGGAGCCGATAACCGCAAGAACCTCGCCCTTTTCCATTGAAAAGTCGATTCCTTTAAGTACTTTTATTTTGCCGAAGCTTTTTGTGATATTATTAACCTCAAGTATTGCCATATCATCAACTCCTGAAATAACTCATTTTCTTTTCCAGATATCCGAAAAGAAGTGTCAGAATTCCGCAGAAAAGCAGGTAATAAACCGCCGTGTAAAAGAGGGGCCATAAAAGACCGTCCGACTTAACAAACTTCTGGGCATTCCAGATAATTTCGTAAACCATAACTATTCTTGCAAGAGAGGTATCTTTAACAAGGGTTATGATTTCGTTACTCATAGGGGGAACAATTCTTTTTACAACCTGAAGAAGAACTACTTTGAAAAAGGTCTGCGTGCGCGTAAGTCCGAGCACTTGTCCTGCCTCGTACTGCCCTTTGTTTATGGATTCTATTCCGCCGCGGTAAATTTCCGAAAAATAGCAGGCATAGTTAATAACAAAGGCAAGCATAACCGCAAAGAAACGTTCGAAAACGTGCCAGGTGGAAAGCCATTCAATAAACCATCCGGAGTAAACTCCCGTTGAAATAGCTTTCTGCGCCCAGGTTCCTATAAGACCGGGGCCATAGTAAATAACGATAAGCTGAAGCATAAGGGGAGTGCCTCTGATAATCCATACAAAGGTTTTAACAAACCATTTTACAGGATTGAAGCGGCTCATTGAACCGAAGCAGATTATAAGCCCCAATGGAAGGGAAAATAAAAGAGTCAGGGCAAATATCTCAAAGGTTACTTTAAGACCCTCAAGCAAGCTGAGTGATACTTCTGTAAACATAATTTACCTCACATAAGTAAAGGCAATAAGCGTAACGCTCACTGCCTTTAAGCCTGTTTTTACCTTTAATTATTTTACCATTGCATTAGCCATCGTAAGGTCGATGATGCAGGCATCGCAGGAACCGCTCTTAACTTCGAGAAGAGCATCTGTCTGAGTTCCTACCTCGGTAAGATTGGTAAGACCGTTTTCTTCGGCAGCAGCAGCACCTGCAGAACCGGATTCAGCAGCAAAGGTTAAATCCTTCATGCTTTCCGCATTGCCGTATTCAGCAACCTTATCTGCAGCCATAACTACAACCTGTGCATTCTTAACGTATGCAACAGAGCAGCTTGTGTTTTTAAGAACGTCTTCAGAAATTGTCATACCGTTCCAGATACAGTCAATTGCTTTTGATTCAAGAGCAACGAATTTGTTATCCCAGTCAATTTCAACGAATTCAGCGGTAACGCCCAGCTTCTCACAGATTGCTTCAGCAAATTCTGTATCGAATCCGGTCCATTTGCCTTCATCATCCTTAAAGTTCATGGGTTCATAATCGGTGATACCGATAATCATTTTTCCGTTAGCTTTAACGTAGTCAACATCCGCAAGGGTTACTTCCTCAGTTTCGGGAGCGGCAAAATCCGAAAGTGCAAGATTATATTTTGTTGCAAGCTCATCTAAAGTTCCTGCAGCTGCAAGCTCTTCGATGTATCCGTTAACTGTTGCGGTAAGATCGGAGCCCTTTCTGAAGCCGATTCCGTATTCTTCACTTGTAAGCTCACAAGCTATTGCAAGCTGAGCCTCTTCGTCATTTGCATTGTTATTTCCGCAGCCTGCGAAAATTCCTGCTACCATTAAAATGGCAAGTAAAAGTGATAAAAGCTTTTTCATTTTAAAAAACCTCCGTAAATTTTTAATACTTTAACATTTTAACACTTTAGTTCGCTAAAGTCAAGAGAAATTTTATTTAAATTTATCCTTTACAAAATAATCCCGGTTATATATAATAATATGGTTAAATAATTTCCCGGGAAATACAGAAAAGAGGGAATACCATGAAAAAATTCGGTCTTACGGGCGGAAGACTGGGGCACAGTCTTTCAGGGCCCATTCACAAAAAGCTTTTTGAGCTTAAGGGTGTAAAGGCAGATTACGGTTATTACGAAACGGATAAGCTTGAAGAGTGCTTTGATAAAGAGCTTTCCGGGCTTTCGGGCTTTAACGTAACCATACCCTATAAAAAAGATATAATCGGTCTTATTGACTATCCCCATGAAAATGTTCTTCTTTATAATGCCTGCAAT
>JAZQFU010000277.1:0-2893 GCA_045539675.1 Clostridia bacterium
GGGAAGAAGCCTGGACGAAGTCTTACCTTGATATCTTTTCTGAAAACCTCTGAAAGCATGGTTTTCATAAAGAAAATAAGACTTGAAATTGAAATATTTTTATCAACCATAACGCCTTCCATCTGGAAGAAGGTATTTTCATGGCAGGCATCGGTTGCTTCGTTTCTGAAGCAACGGCCGGGGAAAATTGCCTTAATGGGTTTGCCTTCATTAATAAGAGCATCCTTATATTTTTTATAAATCGCATTCTGAGCAGCAGAGGTATGCGACTTCAAAAGCTGACCGTTTTCAAGGTAATAAGTATCCTGCATATCTCTTGCGGGATGATTTTTGGGGATATTAAGAGCCTCAAAGCATTCGTAATCGGTAACAATTTCGCTGTAATCTTCGATGGCAAATCCCATAGAACGGAAAATTTCCTCGCACTGTCTCTGCACAAGTGTAATCGGATGATAAGATCCTCTTTTTAATAAAGGAGGCATCGAAACATCAAACTCGGGCATTTTTGCATTTTCAAGCTCGATTTCCTTAAGCTTTATTTCTTCACGTTTTTCGGCAATCATATTATTGACTTCGTTTTTCAATACGTTGACAGCCTGTCCGAAGGTTTTCTTTTCTTCGTTTGAAAGAGCTTTCATATCCTTGAGAAGCTCGGTAACATAGCCTTTTTTTCCTATGTATTCGACTCTGATTTTCTCAAGCTCTTCCATATTCGTTGCAGAAGCAAGGGCTTCCGTAAAAGCTTTTTTGATTTCAATTGTTTTTTCTGACATATCAAAAATCCTTTCTTTTATATTGAAGTGAACAAAAAAACAGCTCTGTCCACTAAGGGACGAGCTGCTGCCCGCGGTACCACCCATATTCCGGAAAAATCCGACACTTTACAGTTTTTTTACGGTGTTACTCACCGCCGTAACCTACTTTGTTTCAGAAACGGAGCTTTGCAGGTGAACTTCGGAGCAGTTTTGCAGCAAAAACGCTTTCAGCCGACGACGTTTTCTCTCTTGGAAGCTCATACTCTTACTCTCCTGCATTCATATATAAATAAACGCTTCTATACAATTGTAGCATACTTTTCTTAAAATTGCAAGGCTTTTTATATGTATTTTTATTCTCAGAATAAAAGAAGTGAAAGAAGAATTATAAGCAAAGTGTTGTCTTCGCATTTTTCATTTTTTAAAAGAAGAATAAGAAGCAGAATAACAAGATCATCTGCTTCTATTCCTTTAAGCAGTCCTTCAAGGAAGCCGGGTTTCCTTTTATCATTATTTTCCTTTTCGCGGGAATCTATTTCTTTTGGAATCAGTCTTTCTTCGTAATTCACAGGCAATTCTTCCTTTTTTACATTATTGTATGTGTGATACAAGCTATCACCGTCCGGAAGCAAAATTCATAATCTGAATGAATTTTATAGCTGTATCAATGCTTCGCTCTCTGCCGTTTCTCATAAACGGTCTTATTGAATTCAGAAGCCCGATTCTTGAGTCGTTGGTGTTGTTAAGCCGATCCAGAGTTTCCTTAATTTTCATCATTATAGCCATATTGTCGGGGGTAACGGTTGCAGGTAAATTATTATTACGTGGCTGCGCCTGGCTTAACGAATTCAAAATCTTTTCCTTTGCCTCAGAATCTGAAAGTATGCCTGATATTGCAGACATAATATCATTATTCATATTAAACCTCCGGTAGTCAGAAATTTTTCAGTATTTCAGAAAGCTTATCTGTATCTGCTTTGTTGATTATGGAGATAAGCTGATCTTCGCTCATTCGGTCAATACCGCTTTGTGACATAATTTTAAGAAGCTGATTTTTATCCATGCCTTTTATAGCCGTTAAGATTTCATTTTTCTGTCTTTCGGTAAGCAAGCCGTTCAGCTTTGCCTTAAGTCGTTCAGCAGTTGTGTTATCCATATTTTATCATTCCTTTTCAGGTTATTTGGCTCATCGGATATTCCGATGAGCCCGGTCTGGTATAATATATTAATTAAAGCGGCATTTTATACCGCTGTGCTGAAAATTATCCCTCGTAAAATAACACGAGGAAAATAAGAATGAAAAACAAAAGTGATGAATCGCAGCAATCTTTTTTTGCATAACTCTTTTTAACACAGCATTTATTCATATTTTCACTTCCTTCCGATATTATAATATTCATTCGGAAAAGAATTGACAATGAATTAATCGGGATTTTTCAAATTGCATTAATATCAACCTGCGGTTGATAAAACGAAGCGAATAACCCGTAAAGATATTGCATATTGGTTGATGGTTTGATATAATGCTTTCGAGGAAGTGATATGATGCTTAACAAAATGATTATGGCAGAGAATATAAAAAGACTGAGATGCTCAGCAGGAATAACTCAGAGCGGATTATCTGAAATGCTGAATATAAGTGCCCAATCGGTCTCGAAATGGGAATGCGGAAATTCAGTACCGGATATTGATAATCTGTGTATTCTCTCAAAAATATTCGGAGTATCAATAGAATATATAATCGGCTCCGAATATGAAACAAGAAATATTATGATAGGCATTGACGGAGGGGGCAGCAAAACTGAAATTGTTTCTTTTGATTCTGACGGTAAAATAGTTCGTAGAATTCTTAAAGAGCCAAGTAATCCCAATACTGTCGGGATTGAAAAAAGTCTTGAAGTAATCAGCTCGGGAATTTCCGAAGCATTGCCTTCCGATTGTAGATTGTGCGGTTTATATGTGGGAGGTTCAGGTTTTCTTACAGCAAATAACGGAGAAAAAATACAGGATTCTCTGCTTAAGCTTTATCCGGGCATTACAATAAAATGTAAAACAGATATATTGAATGTTATAGCTTCATGCACCGATGAAAAAGACTGTATTGCTGTCATATGCGGAACGGGATCGGTTATGTTTGC
>JAZQFU010000278.1:0-7248 GCA_045539675.1 Clostridia bacterium
AACTGGTAAGACAACTCCTTGGCTCACAGAACGACATGGCTACGATCCGACTTTTATTCTGGTTTTAGGGTACTTTATATATGAATGGATACTCTACGGTGTTGGAACGGCACTTGCCGATGCACCCTTTAATGCGGCGCAGGGAGCGGTGGGGCTTATTCTTTCGTTGCCCGTGAAAAAGATTTTTGATAAAAGTAAAATCGGAGAAAACATCTGATATGTAAATATTTTTTGTAGGTCAGGCAGATGGTTAAATCTGCCTGACCTAATTATATAAGGAAAAAAAGTTAAAATTTTAATTTCTTGACAAAGCAGGAAATTGATACTATAATAATCTAATGTGAAAAATTGTGCGTTGAATTGGAGAGAATAAAATGACGGATATAAATTATTATCTTCAGCAGATTTCAACTCCGTTTCTTGATTCGTTTTTTCTTTTTGTATCGGATCTTACAAATGAATATATTTATATTGCCATTGTGGCTTTTATTTACTATTTTATAAGCAAGAATAAGGGCCTTAAGCTGGGGTTTGTTATCTGTTCAAATATGGTAATGAATGTTTTCCTGAAAAATATTTTTGCGATTGACAGACCTTATGTTTCCGATGGAAGAATAATAAATAAGGATGCAGAAACGGGTTACGGATATTCCTTTCCGAGCGGGCATTCTCAGTTTAACTCAGGCTTCTTTTCGGCACTTCATTCCTGCTTCGGATTAAAAAGACTTATACCTCTTACCTCCGTATTTGTGCTTCTTGTTGCTTTTTCAAGGGTCTGGCTCGGCGTTCATACCGTTATGGATGTTATAACGGGAGTGGCATTCGGATGCTTATGGGGAATAGGGATAAGCAGAGTTCTTGAAAGAATAATGAGCGGAAGAAAATATATACTCCTCTTATTCGGTCTTTTGGGGCTTGCAGACTTTATTATATTTAAGGGAAATGATTCCTTAAGGCTTTTCCTTCTTTATATGGGATTTGCTTCCGGTTATATTTTTGAAAGTACTTATGTAAAATACGAAATGCCGGAGAAAAGGGGGAAGAGATTAAAGGGATTTCTTCTGTGTGTTCTGGGTATAATTATTATTCAGCTCAGCTTTTCTCCCGTGGGGAATTTTTACTTAAGGAGCATTAAATATGCCCTGATTGGCTTCTGGGCAACGGGAGCCGCTCCGTTAATATTAAGCAGAAAGGTGAAATTATGGAAAAAATAAATATAAAAGACAGTATCAATCTTTACAGTCTTAAGGAAACAAAATTCAAAACCTTTGCAATAAGCTTCTTTTTTCAGAGACCTCTTTGTGAGGAGGAGCTTTCTTTAAATGCACTTGTTCCCTATATACTCAAGCAGGGAAGTGCAAATTATCCCGATAACGAAACAATATCGAAAACCCTTGAAGAGCTTTACGGCGGAATTTTTGACTGCAGCGTAAGAAAAAAAGGAGAAAGTCAGCTTATCGGTCTTTCTTTTGAGTTTGTTTCTCCCTCATATATAAAGGAAGAGAATTATAAAGAAAAGGTTCTTGGTTTTGTTTTTGATGTTGTGTTTAATCCTCTTGTAACCGACGGCAGCTTTTCAGAAGAATACGTTGAAAGAGAAAAGCAGAATCAGATTGACTATATAAAGGGAATAATCAATGATAAAAAGGAATATGCTTCGGTAAGATGCACCGAAGAAATGTTTAAAGGCGAAGCTTATTCCTTATACAGCGGCGGAACAGTAAAAGGAATTTCCGAAGCAGACGGAAAAAAGCTTTATGCTCAGTATAAAAAAATCGTAACCGAAAGTCCTCTTGATGTTTTTGTTTCGGGAAATATTGAAACCGGGGAAATAGAAGAAAGATTAAAGGTTCTTGAAAGAAATAATCCTCACGGTCGTTTTCCCGTGTTTTCCGCTAAAAAGCATGAAGGAGAAGTAAAAAGAGTAAGCGAGAAAATGAATGTTTCCCAGGGTAAGCTTTGCATGGGCTTTGTTACCAATGTGAAAGACGGCGGCGACGAGGCGGTTGCTCTTACCGTGTTTAACAGTATTTTCGGAAGCGGTGCTCATTCAAAGCTTTTCAATAACGTGAGGGAAAAGCTGAGTCTTTGCTATTATGCCGCTTCAAGACTCAATAAAAATAAAGGAACAATGACCGTAAGCTCAGGCGTTGAATTTGAAAATTTCGATAAGGCTTATGATGAAATTCTTGTTCAGCTTGCAAATATGCGTCAGGGAAAAATCGAAGAATGGGAAATAATTGCCGCAAAATCAGCGCTTACCGGAGTGCTTCGTGCATATTCAGATAATCCCGTTTCCACCGAGGAATATTACCTTAATAATGCTCTGACCGGAAAAACTATGACAGTTGAGGAGTTTGCGGAAAAAATAAATAACGTTAAAGTTGAAGAAATAATTGCAGTTGCAAATAAAATAGAGCTTGATACCGTTTACAGACTGGAGGGAAATAAATAATGGAATTCAAAAAAGTATATAATGATTTTCTTAATGAAACCCTCTGGGTGGGAAAGCATGAATCGGGGCTTCCCGTTGTAATTTTAGAAAAGCCGGAGTTCGTTAAATTCTATGCTGTTATTTCCACTAAATACGGCTCCAATAATGCCGAATTCAGATGTAACGGAGAAAATGAATTTATATCAATTCCCGACGGAACGGCTCATTTCCTTGAGCATAAGCTTTTTGAACAGCCGGACGGAACAAATGCCTTCGATAAATTTTCGCAGTACGGAGCAAATGCAAATGCGTTTACCTCCTTTTCCAATACTGCATATCTTTTTTCTTCCACATCTTGCTTCTATGAAAGCCTTGAGCATCTTCTCGGCTATGTTTTCACCCCGTATTTTACCCGTGAAAACGTTGCAAAGGAGCAGGGGATAATCGGTCAGGAAATAAGAATGTATGAAGATGATCCCGATTGGAGGGTATTCTTCAATATGTTAAGGGGAATGTATGTTAATCACCCTATAAGAAAAGATATTGCAGGAACCGTTGAAAGCATTGCGGAAATTACTCACGAAACCTTGAACGATACCTATTCTCTTTTCTACCATCCTCAGAATATGGTGCTTTTTATGGCAGGAAATATAGATGTGAAAAAAGCCGGTGAGGTAGTTGATAAAACCGTTACCAAAAGAGAAAAGGACTTTGATGTTGAATTTAAGAAAATAAATGAGCCCGATGAAATATGTGAAGGCTATATTGAAGAAAACCTTCCTGTTTCCATCCCCATGTTTTCCTGCGGATACAAGGATGCGGAAACCGGTCTTACGGGAAAGGCACTTGCCAAAAAGAGTCTTGTGCAGTCAATAGCAGTAAAGCTTTTTGCTTCAGAAAGCTCACCTTTATATAAGAAGCTTTACAGCGAAGGTCTTATTAACGATTCTTTTTATGATGATGTTACCTTAAGTGACGATTACGGCTTCGTTCAGTTCGGCGGTGAATCCGCAGATCCCGTAAAGGTTGGAAATTATATTAAGGAAGAAGCAGAAAGAGTTAAAAAGGAAGGATTTCCGGAAGCGGATTTCTTAAGAATGAAAAACAGCTTCTACGGAAAATATATAAAATCCTTCAATAATATTGAAGCGGTGGGTAACGCCTTCTGCTCAAATTATTTTCTTGATATAGGCTTGTTTGATTTTCTTGAGGTTTATGATGAGGTAACCTGCAAAGACGTTAACGAATGTGTTAAAAGACTTTTTGATGAAAGCCGTTTTGTAATGTCGGTGGTGAAAGAGGGATAATATGATTAACCGTGTTTCATTTCCGGGAATCGGGCTTGAATTCAGTCTTAACCGTGTGGCATTTTCGGTTTTCGGATTCGATATATACTGGTATGCATTAATTATTGCAACGGGTATTGTGCTTGCCTATTTATATGCAGTTTATGAAGGAAAAAGGCAGGGAATAAAAAGCGATGTTTTTTCCGACGTGCTTCTTGTGGGGCTTCCTTCTGCAATAGTTTGTGCAAGAGCATACTATGTATTTTCAAAATGGGATTATTACAGCAGAAATATATCTGAGATATTCAATTTAAGAGGCGGCGGAATTGCCATATACGGTGCAGTTATAGGCGCACTTGTTTCGGTGCTTATATACTGCAGAATTAAAAAACAGAATTTTTTAAAGCTTGCAGATATAGGCTCCGTAGGTCTTCTTATAGGGCAGGCTCTGGGAAGATGGGGGAATTTCGTCAATGTTGAAGCTTACGGAAGTGAAACGGAAAGCTTTCTTAGGATGGGAATTATCCCTTCGGGAAGCAGTGAAATGATTTTCGTTCATCCCACCTTTCTTTATGAATCGCTCTGGAATCTTGCCGGTGTTATTATTTTTTCAGTTCTTATGCATAAAAAGAAAAAGGACGGGCAGATTTTGTGGGGATATATTTTCTGGTACGGTCTGGGCAGATTCTTCATTGAAGGCTTAAGAACAGACAGTCTTATGCTGGGTGATATGAGAATTTCACAGCTAGTTGCCGCAATCTCCGTTATAGTCGGAGGCGGACTCAGTATTTATTACTATCTTAAAGCAAGGAAAGATGATAATGAAAACGCATCTTAGATACTGGATATGGTTTTCTCTTAAGGCGGGAAGCACCAATAAAAGAATAAGAAGGCTTTTTCTTGAAATCGGGAACCCCGAAGAGATTTATAAAATGTCTTATCAGCAGCTTATAAATACAAGGCTGCTTGATGAAAGATCAGCGGCACGCCTTTCAGATAAAGATATTTCAGAGGCGGAAGGAATTCTTTCTGTCTGTATGGATAAAGGCTATAATATAGTTACATATTCTGATGACAAGTATCCTGCAAGGCTTCGGGAAATCACGGATTTTCCGTATCTTCTTTATCACAGGGGAAATCACTATGATTTTAAGAGCTCTTTTGCCATAAGCATAGTAGGAACAAGAAATGCTTCGAAATACGGATACGAATCCGCCACAAGAATAGCAACCGAGCTTGCATACAATAAAGCTCTGGTTGTAAGCGGAATGGCGCTCGGAATAGACGGTGCGGCTCAAAGAGCGGCAATGAGGGCAGGATGTCCTACCGTTGCGGTGCTGGGTTCAGGTATAGATGTTGTTGCTCCGGCGCTGAATGAAGATATTTATAATTACTGCGTGGAAAACGGCGCGGTGTATTCCGAATATCCTCCCGGTATGCCGGGCTTAAGACAGAATTACCCTGCGAGAAACAGAATAATCAGCGGACTTTCTGTTGGAGTTGTGGTTATAGAAGCAGGAGAAAAAAGCGGTTCTTTAATAACTGCGGGGTATGCATTTGAGCAAAACAGAGATGTTTTTGCGGTTCCGGGAATGATAACAAGCGTGAAGGCAACGGGAACAAACAGACTTCTGAAGGAGCAGGCATATATCGTTACCTCGGTTGAGGATATATTAAACGAATACAGAGGAATGTTTATAACCGATGAAGAAATAAAAGCATGTTCTTTAAGAAAAGATAATTCTCAGACTGAAATGGAGTTCTTTGTTAATTCCTTTTCGGGACTTACTCCTCTTGAAAAGGAAATTGCTGAAAAACTCATACCGCTTCCGAGAAGCTCCGATTATCTTTCGGAGGCAACGGGAATTCCGGTTTCAAAGGTGCTGGCAACACTTACAATGCTTGAAATAAAAGGAGTGGTGAAAACCGCTCCGGGAAATAAATTTGTACTAAAAGTTGAAAGGGAAGGTTAAAGATGGCAAAATATCTTGTAATAGTTGAGTCGCCTGCAAAGGCTAAAACTATAGTTAAATATCTGGGAAAGGATTATAAGGTAATGGCATCCATGGGGCATCTTCGTGATTTGCCCGAAAAAACAATGGGTGTTGATATCGAAAACGGCTTCACCCCGAAATATCAGTCCATAAAGGGGAAATCCGCTCTTATTAAAGAGCTTAAGAAGGAAGCTCAGTTAGCAGAAAAGGTTTATCTTGCAACTGACCCTGACCGTGAGGGAGAAGCTATATCCTGGCATATTGCGAATATGCTTAAAATCGACCCGACAGACGAATGCCGAATAACCTTCAATGAAATAACAAAAAAAGCAGTAACCGAATCCGTGAAGGCTCCCAGAGCCGTTGACCAGGATCTTGTTGATGCTCAGCAGGCAAGAAGAATTCTTGACCGTATAGTGGGATATAAGCTCAGTCCTCTTTTATGGAAAAAAATAAAGAAGGGGTTAAGCGCCGGAAGAGTTCAGTCGGTTGCAACAAGAATCGTATGTGACCGTGAAGAGGAAATAAATAATTTTGTAAGCGAGGAATACTGGGTTATTACCGCAGATGTTTCCACCGAAAATGAAGAAGGCTTTACCGTAAAACTTGCTTCAAAAAACGGAAAGAAAATCACCGTTCCCGATGAAGCAACGGCAAAATCTGTTCTCGCCGAGCTTGAAAAGGCAGACTATCGTGTTGACTCGGTGAAGAAATCTTCAAAAACCAAAAAGCCCAATCCTCCCTTTATTACCAGTACTCTTCAGCAGGAAGCATCAAGAAAGCTGGGCTTCACATCAAGAAGAACCATGATTGCCGCTCAGAATCTTTATGAAGGTATTGATATAGGCGAAAGAGGTCACGTTGGTCTTATAACCTATATGCGTACCGACAGCTTAAGAATCTCCAACGAAGCTATGGAGGCGGCAAAAAGCTATATAGTAAGCCGTTTCGGTGAAAAATATGCACCGAAAGGCTTCAACGTTTATAAATCAAGAAAAGGAAATGTTCAGGATGCTCACGAAGCAATCCGTCCCACGGATGTTACTCTTTCCCCCGATGTGGTTAAAGGAAGCTTAACAAACGATCAGTATAAATTGTATAAGCTTATATGGGAAAGATTTGTTGCCTCTCAGATGAGCGGTCAGCTTCTTGAGGTTGTCAGCGTGGATGTTTCCGCAGATAAATATATTCTCAGGGCAAGCGGTTCCACCGTTTTGTTTGACGGATATTCAAGGCTTTATACCGAGGGTGTTGATTATGAAGCGGGTGAAGATGAAAACGAGCAGAAGCTTCCACGGTTGAAGGACGGTCAGCCTCTTAAAATGCTCGAGCTTTCAAGCAAGCAGAATTTTACTGCGCCTCCTCCCAGATTTACCGAGGCAAGCCTGATTAAAATAATGGAGGAATACGGAATCGGAAGACCGAGTACCTATGCTCCCACAATAACTACAATTCTTTCAAGAGAATACGTTATCAAGGAAGGAAAATCCCTTGTTCCTACAGAGCTTGGAACGGTTATCACAAAGCTTATGAA
>JAZQFU010000279.1:0-2865 GCA_045539675.1 Clostridia bacterium
CCAAAAACGGAGAAACCGTAACAGTTTCAATTCCCAATGCACCTTCCACTTCCAAAAAATGGGGCCATATTGTTATTATAGATTTCGATGACGAATTTGTAAATCCCGAGCTTGAAGGTGAAATCACCAATGTTACCTATAAAGGACCTGCAGTTGAAGGTGTAACATATAATTTAGAAGTTGCCGGTAACCTTGCAAACGGCTCTAAGGCATATACCAACTATGATTACTATTTCGGAAGTCTTGATGCTTCAATTCTCGGAAAAGACTATATCATTATGGATAGTCCCAATAAATCAGATATAGATGCAACCGTCAAAGCTGCATGGGATGGCGGTGCAACAGACTGGTATACCTTTGAAATCAATAAATCCGCAAGAATAAAGGTTATCACCGATGGTAACACTCTTAAAAACTGCGGAAAATACAGCTATACAAAATGTGAGGATACCGTGGAATATTTCAAAACCGTGAATTCCGAAGGTGCGGTAAACCGAACCTATAATGTAATGTATTATAAGGATGTTGAGGTACCTTACGGAAAGACCGTAACTGTTACTGTTCCCAATGCACCCACATGGACCGGCACCTGCAAATGGGGACACGTTGTTGTGGTTGATTACGACAGCTTCGGAAAATAATTATGAAAAGATTCTTAAATGTATTTATTATATTTCTGATTCTGATAACAAATTACAGGCTCTGTCCGCTTGCGGCAGGGCCTGTATGGCCTGCGGATTACGGATTGAACGGCAGGGAAATGCCTTTTAAGCCATACGATAAATCTGTCACATATCAGAATCCGCCTTCATTTTCCTGGCCTTTTATTGAAGGAGCGGTTTATGACCTTGTTGTATCGAAAGATGAAGCTATGAGTGAAATAAGTTACAGTGCAAAGGGAATAAGCACCAATTATTATAATTTTCCTTATAGCTTTGAAAAGGGGATTTATTACTGGAGCGTGCGATTCAGAACCTCTGAAGGAGTATCGGAATGGACGACTCCTTCACGTTTCATGATAGACGGCTCTGCTACGGAATTTACGGTTCCCGATGTTGATATTCTGAAAGAAAGAATCGGGAAAAATCATCCCCGTATGTTTTTTAATTCCGATACCGTAAACGAATTTAAAAAAAGCTTAGATTCCGAAGAAGGAAGAAAATATATATCCCGTATCAGAAGCGAAGTCGATTTAAGCCGTATAAGTGAAAAGTATAAAGAGCCCGATCCGTCGGATTACAGCTCTGTTGATGAAATGTTTTCCGAGGTACGTGTTAAAATTGTTTTGCGTCTTCTTTCGGATATGAATAAATCCGCATTGCTTTATATTTTATACAGCGATATTTCTTACGGAGAATATGCAAAGGAGCTTCTTCTTGGTATTTCTTCATGGAATACTTCCGGAATTACTTCATATGCATCGGATGATATGACCTGCAGAGATATTCTTTTAAACTGCAGTCTTTGTTATGACTGGATTTACGGTCTGCTTTCTGAAACTGAGAAGGCACAGATTCTTGAAATGCTTAAGGTAAGGGGAGAGGAAATATACTTTGACCTTGTTTCTTCAGGAAAGGATACCTGTATTCATATTTCACCCTATAATTCCCACGGAGTTAATGCCCTCGGTTATCTTTCGGCAGCATCTGTTGCACTTACAGGTGATTTACCTGAAGCAGAAAACTGGTTTTCTTCTTCTGTTCCATTGCTTTGCAATGTGCTTCCCGTGTGGGGGAATGAAGACGGAGGCTTTTCCCAGGGGACATATTATTATCATATGAGCGACACCAAAACCACGGTGGATATTCTTCGTGAATGCGGGATTATTGATATAGGAAAAAAGCCCTGGTATAAAAATGAATATCTTTTTCCCTTGTATATGTATCCGAAAAATTCTTACGGAGCATTCGGAGATTATTCATATATCAAGTCCACCGATAATATGAAATATATTTACGGAAGAAGTGCATCTCTTTATGATTCGCCCGTAAGTCAATGGGCGGCAGATGAAGAAGGAAATAGCGGAGAATTTTACGATTTGTGCGAGGGCGGTTTTGCATTAAGAGGAATGCTTCTTGCAAAAAATAAGAAGGAGCTTTCCGCTGTTCCGCCTTTGAATTATGAAAAATCACACCTTTTTAAAGACACGGGAATGGTGGCAATGCATTCCGATTTAACTGACGAAAACAGAATTTCCATGTATTTTAAATCGGGGCCTTACGGTTCGTATAATCATTCACACGCCGATCAGAATACCTTTGTTATTGAAGCCTTTGGTGAAAGACTTGCCATAGACAGCGGATATTATGCCTACGGAACCGATTGGGAAAATCTTTATACAAGGCAGACCTATGCTCATAACGGAATTACCTTTGGAGAAGGCTGCTACGGTCAGACTATTAACTCAATAAAGGCAAAGGGGAAAATCGAGGAGTTTATAACCACGGATTATTTTGATATTGTTTCCGGAGATGCTACCGAAGCATACGGCGGACCAACTCATATGAAAAGAAAAATAATATATGTTCGTCCGGGTTCATATATTATTATTGATGAAATGAAGGCGAAGAATCAGCCGTTTCAGTTCTGGCTCAACGGAATGAAGGATTCAATAACAAATCTTACCGATAATTCGGTCAGTCTTGTAAACGGTGTTGCACAGCTTGACTGTAATGTTTTATATCCGGCTGTAACCTCGGATGCAAGCTATACCTTCACACTTCCCGATAAAACAGAAGTAGCAAGGCCTGAAAAATATAAAAATTCTCCCACACAGGAGAGAGTATGCTTTAAAACAGAAAAGGTTAATGCCTCCAAAATGGTTACTCTCCTTAATGTGCATAAAACGGGAGAAGAGGAAGTCGG
>JAZQFU010000280.1:0-3320 GCA_045539675.1 Clostridia bacterium
GGGGTATAAGGCTTGTAATATAATTGTAATATCAATAATATACAAAAAAATATAAAAAGAAAGGAAAAAATTTTATGAAAAAGCTAATTTCTATTACCCTGGCAATTCTCATGATGCTTTCTTCTGTAACGTGCGTAAGCTTTGCAGAAGATAGTGCAGAACCTGTTTCCGGATATGAAATCGCAGAGTCAACTCTCGTTGTCTGCCCCGGGAATTCATCTTTTCAGGAAGGCGCAAATGGCGGAACTACATCAACGTTTTTCAAAATATATGAATATCCGGCAAATTCCGCTAATTTGAAATACGGAAGAGTCGGACTTATGAGATATGATATCAGCGAAATTCCTGAGAATGCAAGTGATATCAAGGTGTCCATTTCTATGAATCAGGGGGTATTTTCTACAAATCCCACAGAATACTCCGATCAGTGGCTCAATAATGATTTTTCAATTGGTGTGTATGCACTGCCCGAAGGCTATATGAAATGGGGATGGGTTGTTGCAGAAAACGGTTCAAGAAGCATTGCTTTTGCGGATGTTTTTACAAAGAATCCGGGAAGCTCTATCACAATAAGAAATGATGCAACTAAGCTCGGAACAGTTGAAGCGCCCGAAGACATAAAAGAGGTTAAATCGGATAAATATACCTCGATTATGGCAAATGGTGTAAGAGCTGAACTGGATGTAACAGCTTATGTTAACGCAGTTAAAGCAGTTAATCCTGAGCAGCAGTATATAACCTTTATGTTCGGAATTGATAGCTGGGATTATACTGCTGAAGGGGCTCCTTCATCCTTTGGAATTAATTTCAGAGGTGAAAAGTTTGTAGGCGGAACTAACTATGATAACTACGACGAATTCAGACCCAGACTTGACTGGACTGTAGGCGGAGAAGATCCTGATAACACAATCAAGAATGTGAAAGTGAAGAATGGTCTTCTTACAGAGACCTTTGACCCCTATGCGGTTGATAATTATGAAACTTTGGTTAAGAGTTATGAAATAGCTGTTCTTGATGAGTCTCAGGATGTTGAAATTTCTTATGAACTTTCTTCAACTAAAGCTTATACTGAAGGTGAAACTACTATAGGTAACCTGGAATTCGGCCCCACAGAACTTTCCATTCCCGTATATTCCGAAAACGGAGAATTAAGAACCTATAATTTCAAGCTTGTCAAAATGGATGAAGAAACAAAGGCAAGCTTTGCTGATTACGATCTTGCTGACGCGATGATTATTGCAGCACCTCAGGGTTCTCCTCCTGTTGAATATCTGACGGGTACAAATGATTACCAAAGAATTTATGACCGCAAAAAGCCGGACGGTACCATGGATTTATACGGACGTCATGCTGTTATAAGATATGATATTTCAGAAATACCCGAGACCGCGCAGAATATAAAAGCTTCAGTTGGTATGACCGTATCTGTTAATGCGGATTATGCCAATGACTGGTTGAATAACGAATACACTATAGGCGTTTACGCAATTCCCGAAACCGATATGAAATGGGAATGGACTGTTGATGAAAGCGGCAAAAGGTCTATAACGAGAGAGACTCTTTATAAAACCGCTCCTGCAACCTCTGTTGCTTTAAGAGAAATGGGAGACAGAATCGGAGAAATAGTCGGAACGAAAAACGGAAGTGATGACGTAGAAACTGTTAAGACAACTCAGACTTCCATAATGGCTACCGGTGTAAGAGCTTCTGTAGATGTAACCGGATATGTAAACAGTGTAAAAGCAGTGAATCCCGAAGCGGAATTCATAACACTTGTTTACTCGATTGAGGATTTCAGTATTGATAATCCCGATGCATCCACCGATGCAAGCGGAAATACCACATTTAGTTTATATATCAGAAACGATTCTTACAATTATAACGTAAATTATCAGTGTGAAAACTTCAGACCCAGACTTGACTGGTATGATTTCGGACTTGATTCAGAAAACGGAATTGAAAATGTTGAAGTGAAAAACGGTATTCTTGTTGATGAGTTCGATCCTTATGCAGTTGATGATTACGAAACTCTCACCAAGACCTATAAAATCGCAGTTCTTGATGAAGCTTCGGATGTTTCTGTAAGCTATAATCTTGTTTCAGAAAAATCAACAGACGAAGGAGCGGTTACCTCAGGTAATCTCGAATTCGGCCCTGAAATTATTACTGTTCCCGTAACCTCGGAATCCGGAGTTACCAGAACCTATAAATTTGAGCTTGTAAGCTTTGCAGACGCAGGTCTTCAGGTTGCATATCCCTCTGTAGGTTATGCTTTCAGAGCATCGAATCCCTTCGTGGCAAAAGATACTGATATGCTTTATATCTACGGTAATACCAATATTACAGACGGAAGTAAATTCGACGGCGGTGCTATAAAGCTTTATTCTCCCAACTTTGCGGAAAAGAAAGTGGCACTTGATGATAAAACCCTTGCATATGCAGATGCAAACGGTAAATTCGGTCTTCAGTTAAAGGCAAATGTTAAGAGTCTCGGAAATACACTTATGGTTGTTCCTTCCTATAAGTATCTTGGTAAAGAGCTTGACGGCGAGGAATATATAATCAAGGCAGACGGAATCGGCGCAGCTGCAACAATCGGGAAAGTTGGAGACGTTATGAATGATGGAGGAGTTATTGTTAATAATGCAAACACCTCCTATTCCATTAAGGCAACTAATTACGCAAATAATAGTGGTGCAATCGATTTGCTCGGTGATTCTTATTCCGGTGCAATGAGAATGAGCGGTTGGGCTTCCAATGCACCTAATTACAATGCAAGAAGAATAGCAGTTCTTCAGTTTGCGCTTTCCGATGATATGCTTGATGCTGAGAATATTGAATTTTCTTTTGGTGCAAACTCAGCTGCACAGACTAATAACAATGCAGACAGCGAAAATCTTGTTAAAGCTTTAAGAGATAAGGGAATTGTTATTACTGTTTCTGAAGCAACAAATCTCAATAACGAATGGAAATACAAAACCGACCGTGCGGGAATTCTTGCAGAGGGTGAAACCGCAGTAGCAAAAACACCTGTTTTTGATATTGAAGTAAACGAAAATACATTAGAGCTTGTCAATTATACGTATAATTCAAGCGGAGCTTTAAGCAGTCATCATAGCGCGGGTTATCGTATCCACGGTGGCGGAGAAGAATTTACAGCTTTCATAAAGAATAAAATCAAAGCAGGTGAAAAGCTTGTTAATCTGACTGTGGAAATTTCTGAGATTCAGAGCTTCTATGATGCGAAGGATTCAAGCGTACAGGGACTTTACATTTGGGGCGCAACTGAGTATTCAATAGCAGGTAATTATAAGAACGGC
>JAZQFU010000281.1:0-2060 GCA_045539675.1 Clostridia bacterium
GAAGAGGGCTTTCTCATCTTGAGTCAGGCATAATAAAAGCAGGGGAAAGATTAAAAACCGTAACCGAATTCAGGTTCATTTAGCCGTCGGAGAATCGAACTGTTTCACAATGCGCAGCAGCCGTGCGGCGAATGAGCACCCGGTTGGGGGCCCAAGGGGATTGCAAAGTGGAAAGGAGGATTCTTAAATCCCCTTAAGCCCTTTGCATGGTATAGCTAAATTAAAAAATATTATTGTGAAATTTTCAAAATCATTTTTGAAATCAAAAAAACAAAAACACCAGAGTTCACCACCTCATCCGCCTCGTGCCTCGGCACCTTCCCCTCCCACAGGGGAAGGCTTTTTCGGTAGTTCGACTTTCCGACGGCTAAATGAACCTGAATTCGGTTACGGTTTTCAATCTTTCCCCTGCTTTTATTATGCCTGACTCAAGATGAGAAAGCCCTCTTCCGTTATTGAAATTCTGCGTTTCAAAGCAGATTCCGTGAGCATTGGCATAGAAGGCGCCATCCTTACCCTTAAGTCCTTCTCTTATATACGCACCCGAATATATTCCCACTCCGTTACGGTCGGAATATATTTCCATTTTTATTCCTGTTTTTTCTCCCCTTAAGGAACCGACCTTTCTGAAGCCTGTGCCTGATACTGCATAATTATGATCAAGCCCTTCGCATAGGATTATTTCGGGATGCTCAGAAGAAAAGGCAATACCAAGCGCCTTTTCCTTTCTGAAATCCATAGGAGTTTCCGAAACGGAATGCACCTCTCCCCTTCTTTTTTCATCAACGGCATTTGCAAGATAAAAGCCGCTTTCAAGCTCCATAAGCTGACCGTCAATTCTTCCGGAGGAGTGTCCGTTCATATTGAAATAGGCATGGTTTGTGGGATTGAAAAGAGTTGCCTTATCACTTATACCTTCATAGCAGATTGATAAGGTGTTATCTTTTTTAACAGTATATGTAACCGTTACTTCAAGCGTTCCGGGAAAGCCCTCCTCACCGTCTGCACTTACGTATGACAGAGTAAGAGCGGGCTCTTCCCCGTCTTTTTCCTCCGCAAGCCAGATTTTCTTATCAAAGCCCTCGAATCCGCCATGCCCGTTGGAGCCGTTACTGTTTTTTGAAAGCTCATATTTTTTTCCTTCTATTTCAACGGTTCCGTTTAAAATTCTTCCCACATTTCTTCCTACTATTGCACCGAAATATTCCTCATTGTCAAGATAATCGGCAAGAGTTTCTTTTCCCAGCGCAACGTCGGTTCCATTATACAAAATACTTCTTATAATACCGCCGTAATTGAGTATTTCAACGGAAAGTCCCTTCCCGTTATCAAGAAGAAATGAATAAACCTCTCCTTTTTCTGTTTCTCCGAATTTTGTTTTTATTATCGGCATTTTTCCACCTCATATTCTTATTAAAATTGCTCTGCAGGGCGCTCCGTCTGCACCCGCAAGATTAATGGGAGCCGCATTGAGAAAGTATTTTCCGGGCTCCACAACATCCAGTCTTATTCCCTCAAGAAGAACAGTTCCGCACGAAAGAAGCAGCTTATGAACCTCAGCCGGCGCATCTTCGGGCCCCACGGTCTGAGATTCATTGCCAAGAAGGAGGATGCCTTCTTCGGCAAACACCCTTGCCGCCTCCGGAGACACCGTTGCCTTCCCCTTTATCAGAATACGTTTCTCTTCAGAGGCCTGAAGAGCTTTTTTTGCATCTTCAGCGGTAAAAATCCCCTGATGTTCAACCACTATACATTCACCAACAAAGCTTTCAAGGGAAATTCCGTCTACAGTTTCACCATCCTTTACAAAATGAAAAGGCGCATCAATATGGGTTCCGTTATGAGCACACATTGAAAATGCCGTCAGATTACATATGCTTCCCTGCTCCATGCTTTCAATAACTTTTCTTTCGGGGGCAGGATCTCCCGGATATACTTTGCAGGAAAACACCTCCTGAGAGATATCGTAAATTTCCATTTTATCATCCTTTCCGGCTTGCCGCAGGGCTTATGCCGAATCTTTTTTTATACATTTTGCAAAAATAGCTTGCATCGGAAAA
>JAZQFU010000282.1:0-4264 GCA_045539675.1 Clostridia bacterium
CTCGGTATGACCGAAATGCTGGAAAATTTCTCCGTTATCATATGTTACTGCAATAATCATTTTCTATTCCTTTCTCAGAGCTCAACTCTGTTTCTTATTTCACCTTTGAAAAAGGCTTCAATGTTTTTTACTATTTCTTCTATGCATCTTTTTCTTGCTTCAAATGCCGCCCATGCCATATGAGGAGTGAAGCAAACGTTTTTCATTTCCTTTATTTCATAGAAGGGATGCATTTTCCCGAAGGGCTCTTCAGAATATACATCTGCGCCTATACCTGCAATTCTTCCTTCCTTTATTGCATCGGCAAGAGCCTTTTCATCTGTTACCGCTCCGCGTGCTACATTAATGAATATAGCATTCTTTTTCATTTTTGAAATGCGCTCACGGTTTATGAGGCATCTTGTTTCATCGGTAAGGGGCAGATGCACGGAAATAATATCCGAGCTTTCAATAAGTTCATCAAGCTCAGCATTATTTACACCGTCTTTGAATGTACGGCTATATGCCAAGGGAATGCATCCCATAGCCTCCGCAATCTTATAAACCTTCATTCCGATGTTTCCGGCACCTATAATTCCCCATTTCAGGCCTGCCGCCTCGTGAAAGCAGGGAGAAACATGATTTGCAACTCCCGAGTCGGTATATTCACCGCTTGAAGTGTATTCAAGATATTCCGTCATATGATTAAGAAGGTGAAGAGCCATTGTAACTGTAAGCTGTGCAACGCTGTCGGTTGAATAGCCCTTAACGTTTGCAACACCGATTCCGGCTCTTTTGCAATATGCGGTATCTACGGGATCGTAACCCGTAGCTGCAAGGCATATTATTTTAACAGAGGAATTTTTAAGAACCTCTTCATCAAGCTTAAGCTTATTTGTTACTATAACGTCGCAATCGTTTATTCTTCCCGGAAGATTTTCACGGGTGCAGGTATCATAAACCGTAACATCTCCCAAAAGAGAAAGGGGAGAAAGGTCTATGTCGTTTCCCAGGGTTTTTGCATCAATAACTACTATTTTCATATATCCTCTTAAGAAATTAAGCTGCGGTCACCCGCAGCTTAATTTGTATCTTTGATAATTATTTGGATAATCTTTCCTTAAGTGCTTCAAGATGCTCTTTGATTTCCTTAGGTAATCTGTCGCCGAACTGAGCGAAGTATTCCTTCTGGTTTTCAACATCCTCAAGCCAAACTTCCTTATCAACGGTAAGGAGTTCTTTTAATACGTCAAGATTCATATCAAGATCGGTGATATCAATATCGTTGAGAGTGGGGAGGTAACCGATTTCGCTTTCAACAGCTTCAGCATTTCCTGCACATCTGTCGAGAATCCAGAGAAGAACTCTCATATTGTCACCGAATCCGGGCCACATGAAGTGACCTTCTTCATCCTGTCTGAACCAGTTAACGTGGAAGATTTTGGGAGCCTTTTCGGGATCCATTTTAGCACCCATATCAATCCAGTGCTGGAAGTAATCAGCCATGTTATATCCAACGAAGGGCTTCATAGCCATGGGGTCTCTTCTTACTACACCTACAGCACCTGCAGCAGCTGCTGTGGTTTCAGAAGCCATGGTAGCACCAACGAATACACCGTGGTTCCAGTCAAATGCCTGATATACGAGGGGTGCGGTCTTTGCTCTTCTTCCGCCGAATACGATAGCGCTGATGGGAACACCTGCGGGATTTTCGAATTCGCTGGAAATACAGGGGCAGTTAACTGCAGGAGCGGTAAATCTGGAGTTGGGATGAGCAAGCTTGTTGCCTTCAGCTGTATATTCCTTACCGTTAACCTGAGCACCTTTCCACTCTGTAGCATTTTCGGGAGGATTCTTATCGAGACCTTCCCACCAAACTGTGTTGTCATCATTGTTGATTGCAACGTTGGTGAAGATGGTGTTTTTCTTTGTAGCAGCGAGAGCATTGAAGTTGGTCTTTTCGCTGGTTCCGGGAGCAACGCCGAAGAATCCTGCTTCAGGATTGATAGCGTAAAGTCTTCCGTCGGGACCGATTCTTAACCAAGCGATGTCATCGCCGACTGTCCATACCTTGTAACCCTTTTTCTTAAGATATTCGGGAGGAATAAGCATAGCCAGATTTGTCTTTCCGCAAGCTGAGGGGAAAGCAGCACAAATGTATTTAACTTCGCCCTTGGGATTCTCAAGACCTAAGATGAGCATGTGCTCAGCCATCCAGCCTTCCTTCATTCCAAGATAGGAAGCGATTCTTAATGCGAAGCACTTCTTACCGAGAAGAACGTTTCCGCCGTATGCGGAGTTGATTGACCAGATTGTGGAATCCTGGGGGAACTGAACTATATATCTTTCTTCGGGATCAACGTCTTTCTTAGCGTGGAGACATTTTACGAAGTCAGCATTGTCACCTAAAGCATCCAATACGGGCTTACCAACTCTTGTCATGATAGCCATGTTGAGAACAACATAGATACTGTCGGTTAATTCAACACCGATTTTGCTGAAGGGAGAACCAACGGGACCCATTGAATAGGGAATAACATACATTGTTCTTTCAATCATAGAACCTGTGTAAAGCTTTGTGAGCTTTGCATACATTTCAGCGGGATCCATCCAGTTGTTAACGGGGCCTGCTTCTTCCTTGGTGGGAGTACAGATAAAGGTTCTGTCTTCAACACGTGCAACGTCGTTTTCAGCAGTTCTGTGATAGTAACATCCGGGGAGCTTTTCCTGATTAAGCTTAATCATTTCTCCGGTCTCACAAGCTTCTTTTCTGAGAGCTTCGAGCTGCTCTTCGCTACCGTCAATCCAAACGATTGATTCGGGCTTTGTCATGGCAGCCATTTCGTCAAGCCAGGTTAATACGGCTTTGTTGTTTGTCATTTCAAACACCTTCCTTTTATACTTGTTAATATTTTATCAAAATATCTACGGATAACATTATACACTATTTTTTCCAAAAAGAAAAGAGAAAATTTAAAAATTTTGCAAATAGTTGAAAATAGCTAAATAACGGTAGAAAAATTATCCGATTTTAGGCAAACTTGCAGCCGCAGCAGACTGACCTACACGTCTTGTCTTTTCATCGGGAATATGAAGAGTAATTTTATCTGCGATTTCGGGATACTCTTCTTTTATAACCTTTTCAGCCTTTTCCATAATTATGTCTGCACCTTTACCGCTCATAACTCTTCCGAGGAGGAGTACGTGTCTTATATCGTAAAAGTCGCTGTAGTGACCGAGAGTATGACCAAGGTAAATACCGGTTGTTTCATAAACCTTGATTGCTCTTTCATCATCCTTTTCCATAAGAGCCTGGGTAACCTTAAGTCTGTTTGCGGGGGTATCGGTTTCGTCAAGCTCGATTCCGGCGCGGGGAGCAAGCTTATTGATACCGTCCTGAGAGAAGTACTTAACTCCGCAGCCGATATCGCCTGACCATTCGTCTTCCATAGCATCGGGCTGTGCATCAACGGGAGCAAAAGCAAGCTCGTTTAACCAGCCGGTAATATTTCCGTCGCCGTCAACATATCCTACCGCTTCGCTGGTTCCCATAGCAATACCTAAAACATTGGTGTCTTCAAGGCTCATTGCTCCTGCAAGAGCTGTAACGTCACCGTCGTTGCAAACTTCGTAGGGAACATTGAATTCTTCACATACTCTGATGTAAATATCTTTAACGTATTTATCGTAATCTTCATCGTTAACCTTAATGAAGAGAGAGGCAACCATTGCCTTGTTATCAATATAAACTCCTGCGCTGCTTATTCCGATTGCATCAACTCTGGGCATTTTGGAAGCCGCTTTTTTCATTGAATCCATAATTCCGTCGTAGTGATACTGAGGATCGGAATTAAGCTTGGGATTCCATACGGTTTCTTCGGAATAGATGCATTCGCCGTCAACAACAGCAGAAACCTTTCTGTCACTTCCGCCGGCATCAAATCCGATTCTGCATCCGCCGAAGTTTCTTCCGATTGATTTTGCCTGTTTCTTTTCTTCGGGGCATTCGTCGAGCTCTTTGTAGATAACTTCGAATTCATTTTCATAAACTCTGCTCATAAAGCCGTTATCGAAAGCTCTTTTGCCTTCTTTGGAATACTCGTTTTTAATAAATTCGTAAACGTTTTTATCTCCGCAGATATAAACCTTATATCCGCCGATTGCCCAGAGAACGAATTTAACGTATCTTTCAATGTAATAGTTGTCGGCATCTCTCATTTCTTCGGTGCCGTGGATTTTTGTTTCGTAAACCGAAACGTATCCTGCATTTCTTTCTACTGCAATT
>JAZQFU010000283.1:0-4214 GCA_045539675.1 Clostridia bacterium
AAAAGGCCCTTCATTTAACAGTTCAACCTTCATGGAAGCGCCGAAAACACCCTTTTCGGTGTGGATTCCTCTTTCTCTTAAGAGGGATACAAAATATTCATACATTTCATTTGCGAAATCGGGAGCCCCCGCGTTGGAAAATCCGGGACGGTTCCCCTTTCTTATATCTGCGCAAAGTGTGAACTGAGAAACCGCAAGCACCGAGCCTCCCACATCTGAAAGGGAAAGATTTGTTTTTCCGTTTTCATCCTCAAAAATTCTCATTTTGCTTATTTTATCTGCAAATTTTACTGCCATTTCTTTTGTATCATTATCAAAAACTCCGAAAAGAATAAGGAAGCCTTTTCCTATTTCGCCAACGGTTTTCCCTTCAACGGTAACCGAAGCACGGCTTACTCTCTGAACAACTGCCTTCACTTAAATCACCTTTTTTTCTTTTAATAGTAGCATATAAAAGACAGGTTGTCAATAACGCCACAGCCGGGTAAGGCAGTTTTGGTTTTGAAACCATATTTTTGTTCTTTGTCTAAATATAAAAATCTGATATTCAAAACTGCTTTGCATCCTGAAATCGAAATTTTTTATGAAGTTCAAGGCAAAAAATACACATAATCCTGACGGATATGGGCATTTTTTAACGCAGAAATTCAAGAAAAAGGCGATTTTCAGGACAATACTTCCTTATCTGGCTGTGACGAATGCATATTTTTAGCTTTTGTGAGAATAATAAAAGAAAATAAAGGAAAGGAATAGAAATTATGGATTTTAAATCAAGTGAAACAAGAATCAATCTTATGAAGGCATTTGCAGGAGAAAGTCAGGCAAGAAACCGATATACCTTTGCCGCTTCCGAAGCGAGGAAAAACGGACTTTATGTGGTGGAAGCGGTTTTCAACTATACCGCAGGTCAGGAAAAGGAGCATGCGGAAATATTTTATAACCATCTTAAGGAGCTTAACGGAGAAACCGTTCATATTGAAGGAGGATTTCCCGTTGAAGCATACAGCGACGTGCTTACCCTTTTAAGATGCGCACAGCATAATGAATACGAAGAGCATAATCCCATTTATGCCGATTTTTCCAGGGTTGCCGAATCGGAGGGCTATCCTCAGGTAGCAGCAAGCTTTTCTCTGATTGCGGAAATTGAAAAGCTTCACGGAGACCGCTTCGGAAGATTTGCAGATGCCATGGAACAGAATAAGCTTTTCACAAGTGAGGTTGAAACCAAATGGCTCTGCCTTAACTGTGGTCACGTTCATAGCGGAAGTCAGGCACCGAAGATGTGTCCCGTCTGTCAGCACGAACAGGGTTACTTTATAAAAATGGCATATTCACCCTTTGAAAACTGAGGTGTGATATGAAAAATATTGAAATTTGTGAAGTAAAGGGCTATGAGATTGTTGATTCAAGAGGTAATCCCACCGTCCTTGCAAAAATTGTTTTATCCGACGGAACTTCGGCAGTTGCCTCTGTGCCGTCAGGGGCATCAACGGGCAGCTTTGAAGCTCACGAGCTTCGTGACGGTGATAATCGCTTCGGGGGTAAGGGTGTTAAAAATGCTGTGGCAAATATAAATAATATTATTGCTCCCGGACTTTTAAAAATGAAAAAACCCACTCAGCAAGCCGTGGATAAATATATGACTGAAATAGACGGCACGGAAAATAAAGCCCGACTTGGTGCAAATGCCATTCTTGCGGTATCTCTTGCCTTTGCCCGCGCCTCGGCAAAAGCCTGCGGGCTTCCTCTCTACCGATATATCGGCGGAATAAATGCAAAAGAACTGCCCGTTCCCATGATGAATATTTTAAACGGCGGCGCACATGCCGCAAATAATATTGATATTCAGGAATTTATGATTTATCCGTCGGGGATACAGAGCTTTTCGGAAAGACTCCGTGCAGGATGTGAAATTTACGCCGCCTTGGGTAAGATTCTTAAAGAAAAAGGATTATCTTCGGGAGTGGGAGATGAGGGAGGCTTTGCACCTTTCCTTGAAACGGACGAAGAGGCAATAGAGCTTATTCTTGAAGCAATAAAAAAAGCCGGCTATTCGGAGAAAGAGGTTAAGCTTACTCTCGATGCCGCTTCAACGGAATGGTATAAAGACGGAAAATATATTCTGCCTAAACGTGGCAGGGAAATGACCTCTTCGGAGCTTATTGATTACTGGGAAAAGCTTTGCGAAAAATATCCCATTGTATCTGTTGAAGACGGACTTTCGGAAAATGATTATGAAGGATGGAAGCTTCTCACTCAAAGACTGGGGAATAAAATTCAGCTTGTGGGTGACGATTTCTTTGTTACCAATACCAAAAGACTTAAAGAGGGAATTGAAAAGGGCTATGCAA
Source organism: Clostridia bacterium (assembly GCA_045539675.1). GTDB lineage: Bacteria > Bacillota > Clostridia > UMGS1840 > HGM11507 > JAZQFU01. The sequence continues at coordinate 2,352 of JAZQFU010000283.1, forward strand.
ACAGCATCCTTATAAAATTCAATCAGATAGGAACTTTGACTGAAACCCTTGAGGCGGTGGAAACCGCAAAGAAGGCAGGCTATACGGCAGTAATTTCTCACCGCTCGGGAGAAACGGAAGATACCTTTATTTCCGATCTTGCTGTGGGCTTAAATGCAGGTCAGATTAAAACCGGCGCACCGGCACGAACAGACAGAACTGCAAAGTATAACAGACTGCTGATGATAGAATCGGAATTATAAAAAAGGCTGACTCGATAATTTGAATTTGCGGAATAAACATATTCGTTCCCGGAATATAAATGTTCATTCGCAAAATGTTTATTGAGTCAGCCTTATTTTATTCCTCTTCCAGCTCCATAAGCTTTTCGTAAAGCTCATTAAGCTCATCCTTAAGCTCGTTTATGCGGTTGCATTTTTCCTGAAGAAGCTGATAATCTGCCGCCACCTCGGGGGAAGCAATTTCCTCCTCAAGAAGCATAATTTCTTCTTCTGCGGCTTCAATTGCGGCTTCTGCTTTTTTTATGTCGTTTGCTTTTTTCACCATTGCCGCTCTTTCCTTTTTGGAACGGTGATAAGAGGTTTCTTCCTTTGGAGCAGCCTCTTTTTTTATGGGCTTTTCGGTAAATTTAGCCTGAACGTAGTCGTCGTATTTTCCCGGGTATTTGGTAAGACCGTCTTCGTTAAGCTCGTAAATTGCATTGGGATAGCGGTTGAGCAGATATCTGTCGTGAGAAACTGCAATTATTGAGCCGGGGAAGTTTACCAGAGCTTTGTCAAGAACCTCTTTTGCGGAAAGGTCAAGATGATTGGTAGGCTCGTCCAGTATAAGCACGTTTGCATCGCCCATAGACATTATGCAGAATTTAACCTTCGCAAGCTCGCCGCCGCTTAATACTCCCAGCCGTTTGAAAACGTCTTCATCGGTAAGATGATATCTTCCCAATGCAGAACGGATTTCATAGTCGGTGGCGGAGGGATGCTTTGAGCCGATTTCCGAAATAACCGTGTTATTCATATTTAAGCCTGCGGCTTCCTGTTCAAAATATGAGATTTTAACGTTTCTGCCCCATTTGATTTTCCCTTCATATACCGCCTTGCCGAGAAGGGCTTTTAAAAGAGTGGTCTTTCCTTTGCCGTTGCCTCCCACAATTGCAATTTTTTCTCCCCTCATCATATCAAGAGAAAGGGAACGGAGAAGGGGAGAATCCCCGGCATAAAGGGTATCTATCTGTGCATGAAGAAGCTCGTTGCCCGGTTCGATTGTATAAGAGAAATCCATTTTTATTTCTCTTAAGTATTCTTCGGGATTATCAATAAGCTCCATTTTTTCAAGGGTGTTTTCACGGCTTTTCGCACTCTTTGCCGTGGAAGCTCTCACTTTGTTTCTCGCAATGTAATCCTTTAAGGAAGCAATTTCACGTTGCTGTTTTTCGTATTCCTTTGTAAGGAAGCTTATCTGCTCCTGCTTAACGGTAACAAACTTACTGTAGCTTCCTGCATATCTTTTAAGCTTGCCCTTATATATTTCGGCAGTATCCTTCGTGGTTTTATCAAGAAAGTAACGGTCATGGGAAACAAGAAGAATTGCTCCCTTATACGACGAAAGGTATTCTTCAAGCCAGTTTAATGCCGCAAAATCAAGATGATTGGTAGGCTCGTCAAGAATAAGAAGAGCAGGCTCACGAAGAAGAAGCTTTGCCAGAGAAAGCCTTGTTTTTTCTCCCCCGGAAAGAACGTTTACGGGAGTATCGAAATCCCTTCCTGCAAACCCTATTCCGTTTAAAACGGTATTTATTTTAACACGGATGTTATATCCGTCTTTCTGTTCAAAATCTGTCTGAAGAGCGGCATACTCACGGTT
>JAZQFU010000284.1:0-2303 GCA_045539675.1 Clostridia bacterium
TCGCTTACCGAAGTAACATACATTATATCCGAACCCCCGGAAAGATAAGGAGAATAGTCGAAGACAATTCCGAAAACTGCCTTTCCGGTAGCTTCATCGGTAATAATTTCAGCATTATAGCCTTTTCCGTGAATAAATCCGTTCCCGTTCATTTTTCCGAAGGAATATTTATCGTGATTTGTCTGATATGCGGGCTCGGAAAGAGTTACAAACTCAGCATCGGAAATATCTTCATTACCAAGTCTGTTTTCTATTCCGTTATAGAACATATGACCGCCCGAAAGATAATAGCCTTCCTCTGAAAGTCCCCAATCATAAAGAAATTTACAGATTTTGCCCTCATCATCAAGCTCGAAATAAACAAGCCTCTGATCAACTCCGCCGAGAGCCGCAAAATCCCCTGATATATTCTCTGAAGAGATTATTATATTTCCTTCACCTGCATCACTGTTTGTTACAATGTTTTTTGCAAAGCTGTAGGTTGTGAACATACCATCGGACGTATATATGGCAGCTTTGGGTTCACTGTCAATTCCGTCGACTTCTTCATAGAGTGCATAAAGAACTCCAAAGGGAAGAATTTCGTTTTCTTCTTCCTTTGCTATGGATGAATAAGGCATAAGCTTTGAGAGATTATTGAATACAAAGGCTTCTATACGGTCATATTCCGCCATGGGAAACTCAAAGTCAACACGTGAATTAATACCGGCAATAAGCTCTGCCTTCCGGATATCGGTAGCCACAAGGATATCTCCCTTATACATAGCACCAATTACCGTAACCTCTTCGCTGATTACGGCAACACTTTTAAGATATGTATATGCCGAAAGCTTATTTTCACTCTCGGTTACAGTTATCTCGCCCACCTTAACCTTTTCGGACGAGGAAAGCTTATCATAAACGACTTTCTGTGAGGATGAGCTTCCGCCGCCTCCACCACCTCCTCCACCGGAGCTTATTCCGCCGGAAACTTCTGTTGAAGCGCCTCCAGTTACCGTTGAACCGGTCACAGTTGCATCAGTCTCCGCAAAAACCGTGACAGATGATAAAATCATAAGAACTGCAAGAAAAACCGAAAGTAATCTTTTCATTTCAATGCCTCCAATAATTTAATGCAACTGATATTATATCATCCGATAGCATTAAAGTCAATGAAAACATAGCATTAAAACAAAAGCGGCTGCAAAAAACTAAGTTTTTTACAGCCACTTTTCAACCTTATTTTTCAAACATTTGAAATTGAAACATCTGTAAATATCCGGTTTCAATCCTTTTCTTGCGGTCCGGACTATTTTTACATTCCCTTTTGCTCAATTCTTAGTATAGTCTGCGTCACCATCTATGATAACAACAGCCTTGGTTTCACCATTGAATTTATAAACCCATACGTAATCGCCGTTGTAGTCTGCAGCAGTTTTACCTTCCTCAATTTCATCGTAAACCATTTCATTGGTTTCGGCAATTGCAACTGTGATTTCACTGTGAGAAAAGACTGCATCACCACTGATAAGCATACCTGCAACATCTGAAGAAACATTATATTCTTCCCCGTCAAACACAGCAGTATTTTCGCTGAACTTATCAAGCTTTCCTGCAATCATAAATCCGATTTCTCCATCGTCTTCATGACTGGGAACAACTATAATATTGTCTTCATCGTCAATTTCCGTTACAGTAAGCGGAGATTCATATTCCGAGGCTTTGATTGCTTCAACGTTCTCACTTGCATCAAAGAGCACTCTGATTGCAAGAGCTTCATTTTCTCCGTCAACGGTATACTGAATAACGTCTCCCTTTTCGATGGCTGCAACACTACCGTATTCATCACCTGCATTATCATAAACAACAACTTCTCCCGCAGCTTCGCAAGCTACGAAAGTCACTTTTTCGCCGTTTACCATACCTGTGATTACTCTTGCTCTGTTACCTTCGGAATCTTCACCCGTTTCGCAACCGGTAACAAACATAGGCTCAGAGGATGGTTCAACAAAGGGTTTATAACCGAAGATGATAACCGAAACTATTTCATCAGTAGAATCATCATAAATTAAATCGTATGCGTATTCTTCAACCGACTCGCTGAAAACAGATTTATCGGATACAGAAAATGCTGACTTATCAAGACTTCCAACGTAATAATCATAATCATTTTCCTGCCAGCTATCGTCAGAAAGCAACATAACGGAAATATCATCAGGCACATAATATCCGCCAAGAGTAGAGGTACTCTCTCTGTAACTGCCCACCTCGCCGGCTCTCGCACGATAGTTCTCGTACCTGTATCTGATTCCGTCACCCCAGTA
>JAZQFU010000285.1:0-8943 GCA_045539675.1 Clostridia bacterium
GTCTGCTGATTCAACTTGCGCTTTATCAGTTAGGTCGATATTTTCTTGTATGTAAGGTGGCGTGTGTTGTTTGCCTACTTGTGCGATGGCAGCGAGTGTGAGAGCTTTTAAACCGTCTGATGATGTGGAAATGGTTTTCACAACAGGGCACCCGAGTTTTGCTGAAAGAGCATCAGCATCAATCTTATTACCTTTCTTTTTGCCGATGTCACTCTTATTCAAAGCAACAACAACGGGAATACCGAGTTCCAAAAGCTGAGTTGTAAAGAAAAGGCTACGACTCAGATTTGCAGCATCCACAATATTTATGATAACATCGGGGTTTTCTTTTTTTACGTATGAGCTGGTAACACTCTCTTCCGAAGTAAACGGCGACATTGAATACGCACCCGGAAGATCAACGGCAATAAGCTCTTCGTCTCCGCTGAAATAAGCTTTTTTAATAGTATGTTCTTTTTTTTCTACCGTTACGCCTGCCCAGTTGCCGACCTTTTCATTTCTTCCGGACAGCGCATTATACATTGTGGTTTTACCGGAGTTCGGGTTACCTGTTAAAGCAATTCTCATATTTTTTCCTCCTCATTTATCGCTCTCAGATAAATTTACTTGCAAGTTAGTTGAAACTAACTAATTTTCAAAAAAATATTTGCCAGGTGGCATAAAGCTATATAATAATAGCTTCAGCCAACTGCAAATCAATATTATACCTTCCGTCTTTTATAGAAACAACACAGCTGTTTCTCAATCTTGAAACAACGGTTATTTTCTCACCGCTGTAGCATCCGAGAGAAAATAAAAATGCATTTAATTCCTCATCATCTGTTTCTATGCTCTGTATTATATATTCCTTACCTTCAGTTGCCTCAGTTAAATTCAATTTTATCACCCGATCAGTTTAGTTAGTTAGTCTCAGCTAACTCTTGATACAGTTTAACACAACTAACTCTGTTTGTCAACAAAAATTTCCATGTTTTTTTCTTTTTATAAAATCATACAATATTCAACTTGTTATACTTTATTTTTTTAGTAAATTTTGAAAGAGGCTATATATTCATGAGAGCAATCGGAAGGAGCATTTCGGAAAAACTCTGTCTTCATTCCCATTGACTGAGCGGAAAGTTCGAAATGGCAAAGGGCAATCCCCATATCAACCGCCTGCATATCAAGTAAATCATTTCTCGGAAAACCCTTGCTCCTTTTAAGATAAAAATGAACGTAATGCTCTGAAATTATAACTCTCCAAGGTTGTTTATTCACGGCTGACGGCGACAATCTTACCATTTCCAGTGGAATTGCAAGCTCCCCTGCTTCACTTTCCCTTAGGGGATTATCAAAGCTATCCTTAAAAAACAACTCTTCGAAAGGCATACGTTCATCAGCTTTGATATTCTTGCGCATTAAAGACTCTCTTAAGTTCATTTTTGCTGCAATATACCCAACCGGTGTTGCACAGGGCATAAACTCATCTTCTGAAAGCTCCATAGCTTTTTCGAACGCCGGACGGTTGAAGGTGCCGCCAAGCCATACGGTTCCTATTCCTATAGACTGAGCATAAAGTATAAATCTTTCAAAGGAATATCCGAATGCAAAATTTGAATCGGGATGCTTTATAATTTTTCCGCCAACAAATAAATCCGTTCCCGAAATAACAGGACAGACAAGCCCGTTTTCCTTACCGTTTAAAAATTTAAAGGTTACAGGAATATTAAAAGGATTAACAATCTTTTCGCCGTATGCGGCAAGAAGCTTTATATGTTCCTCCGACAGCTTATCCCCATTATAGGTTCGCACGCTTCTTCTTGCTCTTATACATTTTACAACATTATCCATAATATACCCTCACCTCTAAGAATATTAAAAGCAGAAACCTTTTGCAGTTTCTGCTTCATTATACCCTTAATATACTTAAATTGTCAATTTGTTTTTTTATTCCAGCACAATATAATCACCGTATGAGAACCCGTTGATTCCCTTATATAAAACACGATACCATTCTCCATCCCGGGATATAACCGTTATCGTCTCTCCGTTTGGAATTCTTCCTATTATCTCTCCTCCGAAAGACGGTTCATTTCTTATATACAGGGCTCTGCCGTTTGTTTTTACCATTCCCCTTATGCCGTTACTTCCTCCGTTTTCAGGTGTTACAAAGGGAATTCCGAAATACTCTGTAAGAGAAAGAACCACATTTGCCGCAATGGTATTTATATTGTTTTTAATCCAGTTTGCATCCTCGGGATTATCGTGATATGCAAATTCTATAAGAACTGCGGGTGCACGGGTTTTTGAAACTTCACCGATGGACGTTGTGGGAACAGCTTTGACAAGCTTCGGATAAAGGTAAATATTCTTCAGATTTTCTGCAATGATATCCGCCGCTCTTTTGCCGCTCACGCTTCCGGGATAATAATAGACATCGGTTCCCTGAAAATTTCCCGACTGTGAAGGAGGTGCGGCATTCGAATGAAGAGCAAGATGCAGATTATAGTTTCCCGAGTTTGAAGCCTGTATGGAGGATGCTGCATTCATAGACGGAGTATTTCTTACAAAGCCTATTCCCGATGCATCAAGATACGGCTCCATTGCATCGGCAATAAGATTCATATATAATTCCTCATTACCTCCGTTAACATACGGGTTAAATTCTTGTGTGGAAGGGCTTAAATAAATAGTTGGCATACTTAATCACATTCCTTTCAATACAGTATATGCACAACTTTTAAAATCCGTCATATTATATTCCGGGAGGATGAAAAAATGATTATTCATACAGTTACTCAGGGTGAATCCGTGTATAGCATTGCCCGAAACTACGGTGTAAGCACATCAATTATTCTGAAAAATAACGGTATTACCGTTAATGATACTCTTGTTCCCGGTCAGGCTCTCGTTATACTTTTCCCCGAAACAACCCATCGGGTTTCCGCGGGAGAAACCTTATTTTCAATCGCTGAAAACTATAATACCACGGTGAATCAGCTATTCAGAAACAATTATTTTCTTCTTGGTAATCAGGATATTTATCCCGGTCAGGAGCTGGTTATAAGATACAAGGATGAACCTGACGGAGCAACGCGTATTAATGCCTATGCATATACTTATATTGACTACGGACTTCTTAAGTCCACTCTGCCCTATCTTACTTATCTTTCGCCTTTCACCTACGGAATTGCAGAAGACGGAAGTCTTATAAACATTAATGATGAACCTATGATAAACCTTGCAAAAAACTACGGGGTGCAACCGCTTATGCACCTTTCAACCTTAAATGAACAGGGTGTATTTTCCAATGAGACTGCAACCAATGTTTTCGGGAGTGAGTCTGTACGCAGTAAGCTGATAACCGGGATTGCTTCGAATCTCTCTGCAAAAGGCTATTACGGTCTTGACATAGATTTTGAATTTATAAATCCGTCAGAAAGCGTCGACTATGCCCGTCTCATTGAGAATTTAACCGCAGAGCTTAATCCTTTGGGATATGAGGTTTTTGCCGCACTTGCTCCCAAAACCTCAGATGAACAAAAGGGTACGCTTTACGAAGGGCATAATTATTCACTTATCGGTGATGCTGCAGACTACGTTCTTCTGATGACCTATGAATGGGGATATACCTACGGCCCGCCAATGGCAGTTGCGCCGATTAATAAAGTAAGAGAAGTTCTTTCCTACGCCGTAACAAGAATTCCCGCAGAAAAAATATATCTGGGAATTCCCACATACGGATACGACTTTACTCTTCCTTATGTTAAAGGCGTTTCAAGAGCTCCGTCTATTTCAAGCGAAACCGCTTTGAATCTTGCAAGGGAATCAGGCGCTGAAATTCAATTTGATGAGATTGCCAAAGCGCCCTGGTTCAGATATACGGATACGGAAGGAAAGCTTCACGAGGTATGGTTTGAAGATGCGAGAAGCATTGAAGCAAAGCTTGAGCTTATAAAGGAATTCGGATTTGCAGGAGCGGGATACTGGGATCTTTTAAGACCGTTTCCGCAAAACTGGGCGGTTCTTAACGCAAAATTCCGGATAATAAACGATTGAATAAAGAAAAAGGGGGTTGTAAACTTATATTTACAACCCATTTTAAAATTAACTTTCTTCCTTTTTATCCTGCTGTTTTTTCAGAGCAGCAAACTTCAGCAGCTGCTTTCTTGACGAAATTCCGAGTTTTGAATAAATATTCTTATTGTGAAATTTCAACGTATTCAGTTTAATTCCGACTATTTCTGCAATCTGATTTACATTTTTACCTTCAAGATACAGCTCATAGATTCTGTATTCGGAAGCGGTAAGAGTTCCGAGATTACAAAGAAAATATTCGTAATCTTCAAGCACAATTTCTTTTTTATGTTTTTCCGAAAGCTCCTCAATTTCACTTTTTGCAAGCTCATACTCTTTCAGAGATTTTTCATAGGCAATTCTTGACTTTTCCGCTTCATCTTCAGCAAGCTTTTTCGCTGTTTCCAAAGCCTTAAGCCTTTCCTCATACATATTATCTTTTTCCTCCAGAAAAGCAAAAAGATCATCAATTTCGCTGATTTTGATTTCCTCATCTGCTTCCTGCAGGCCCTTTACCTGCTCTATTTTTCTGAGTAAAGGAGAAACATATTTTTTGCTCATAAATACACAACATGCAAATGCCAGTATCCCTATTATGAGAACGATGATAATATTGTTTCGCTGCCCCTTTTTAATAAGATAATTATACCGGGCTTCCGTAATCATAACAGCAACCGTAAATACTTCATTGCCCAGACAGATTTTTTCACACTTTCCGATACATTTTTCTGATTTGAAATCAAATAAGCTGAAGTTTCCCTTTCGGGAGATTCTTAAGTAAGAATCCTCATATTCCGAAACATTGTATCCGTTTGAAGTAAACTGACCGTAGTATTTATTTTTTCTTCCGTCCAGAAGAGCATATACTGTATGACCAAAACTTTCATCAGCAGGCTTGTTGGTAAGCTGAAAAAAAAGATTATTCAGCTCAAAGCCGCATACTCCGATAATCTTCTTTTCCATATCGCGCAAGGGTACATATATGTATCTGGCACTTTCCCAGGTTTCCGGAATATCGGTTACCGGACTTAAGATATATCTGGTGCTTTTTGTAAAAAGTGTATCACAATCCTCAAAGAAATCAGTTCTTATTTCATTCTGCCATCCGCTATGGAACGAAAGATTATTGTTTTTACCTGTCAATACCGAGCCTCTGTATAACGTAAATTCGTTATTCACGGTGTTTTCGGAGTAAAGATTAACATATTTCAGGTAAATTCCGTTATAATAAGGGATTTCGCTCTTACTGTTAACCGTTGTATCAAGAATATAAAACGCACCGCTTGACGGAGCCATTTGCATATTAAGATATACTATACCGTACAACTCATTCTGCATCTTTGCAATAAGACTCTCATTATCCTTAAGCTCTGCAAACTCAACATGATTTTCAAGCATAAATTCCGATATGCAGGTTTCCAGCTGCTCCGCAAATGAAATAGCATATGCCGCAACCGCATCGGTATCGTGCTCTACCTTTTCCATATAGTTTGTAAGCTGCATGGAAAGTGCATCGGAAAGCTTTCTGTCTACCGGATTCAGAACTCCGAAAAGATTCAGCAGAATAAGAAGCAGAGCCAGAAATGTTGTTATAGCAGTAATGATATATATTATGAATCTCCTTCTCAATGAAAGCTGACCGTTTTTAAAATGATTTATTAAGTTTTTTATTTCAAACAAACTTATAAGTTTCATATCAGTCTCCGCAGTATTTATTTCAACGAAAGCTTTCTTATTTCGGAAAGAGTATACTCCACAAGCTCATTAAGTACCTTCTCTTTATCTTCTCCTGCCGCAATTCTCTGAATATACTGGTTATGCGCCATTTTAAGGACTATTCTTGAATTATTCTCAAAGCTATGCTGCACATCCGAAGCACCGCTGAAAAGCGGCAAAGAATATAACCTGTAATTATTCATCATATAGCTTACACTTTCATACATGCTGCGATATTTTTCGATGCAGGAGGGATTATCATTAAATAACTCGTAGGCTTCATCCTTAACGGGAAGGTATCCTGCCTCCGTTACAAATTTAAGATTATTTTCCTTTTCGGTAATCCAATCCGCAAATACATATGCAGCATAGTTTTTTCTTTCGTCATCACTCTTCACGGCGAACAGTCCGCCCCCGCGATGAACAGATGCTCCGCTTCCGCTGACAAACGACGGATAAGGCATTGCAACAGCCTCTATCTTTTCAGTTGTATTATCCCCGTATATTACCTTATCGGGTTGATATAAAACGTCTGCAGTTGAGCCTATATTGGAAATCACCTCTGCAGTCTTCCATCTTGATGCGGCATATCCTTCATCAAGACATATTCCTCCATATATTGCACATCTTGCAAGTGAATTCCATACTTTCTCAAATGAAACATCGGAAAGATTAAGACTTCCGTCAATTATAAAATCCGAACCGTATTCCTTCATACCGAGGAAAGCATAATGATACAAATCATTTATCTGCATAAAATTCTTTCCGCCGGAGTAATCGAAATAGAGATTGGATATTTCAAAAATACCTTCAAAATTCTTAAGCTTTTCAATATCCTGTGAGGTTGCAGAAGCAAACTTATCAAAAAGAGTTTTATTCAGATAGAAAACCTCAGACGATTTTGCAACGGGAAGCATAAGAAGTTTTTCACCGAAATACCCCTCATCAAGAAACTCACGGTTATATGTTTTCAACTCTTTTTCACTGAAATATTCATCCCACGAAAGAAGCCTTTCTTCTCCTACCAGCTCAACAACACGGGGATACGCCGTAAACAAATCGGGAAGACTTTCTGCACCGGGCTCGCCGTTTGCCGCATCGACAAGCGCTTTATCTATAGCAGAGGAGCTGGTTACAGAGACAACATTAACAATTATTCCCTTTTCCCTTCCCACAGTACGGTTGAATTCGTCGATAGACAAGTTAAGAGGCGATTTGGTCTGGCTTCCGTATACGTGCCACATAGAAAGTATCACCGGATTATCCGGATTCAGATCTGCTTTTTTCTTACAACCCGTTAAGCCTACCGAAATAAACACTATGCATAAGAATAACAAAAAAAACTTTTTCATAAAACTATTCTCCATTATTATTTTACCTACCCAAAACCCCACCCTTTTTTTTAAAAATAAAGTAAAACCCACATTTTTTCTGCTTTTTGGGTGGGTACAATTTAATTATAAGTATATATAATATAACCGATTCAAGAGGAAGATTTCTCTCTCGACAAACATATTATAGCATTTGATAACCGTTCAGTCAAATGTTTTTGGATAATTTGTTAAATTATAAATCTAATGCGAAAGGATGTGTTGACACGTGAAGCGTACTGCTTACTTTATTCTGATGCTTTTCTTTCTGACAGCAATTCCTTCTTATTCGGAATTTGAGAATTCTCCGATTACAGATAATGCAGAATATCTTCTCAAATATGAAATTACCACCCTCTCAAAAGCATTTAACAAGCTGCGGGAAGAATATGACTTTGAAATTGCAGTTTACACAGAACCCCATATTGCATCGTCTTCTGCTGAAACAAGAGCAAATTTCATCTATGATACCAACAAATACGGAACCGGTGAAAACAGAGACGGAATCCTTCTGTATATCTGCTCTGAAAACGGAGACTACCATTTTGTTCTTCGCGGCAAAGCACTCACTAGCTTCAATTCCAACAGAATGGCTTATCTGGAAAGAAAAACAATTATTCCGTTTACTGACGGAAATTATTACGAAGCCTTCAAAGCTTATGTTGAAACGGTAGAAGAGCTTCTTCAGATGACATCCGGCGTTTCAGATGATGTTGATAATCACCCCCTTACAAGCAAACATTATCCACTTATAATTCTTGGCTTTGTTGTTTTACTTCTTGTTGCTTTAACGTTACTGAAAAACAAAAAGACCAATAAAAATTAATATAACAACTTATTCGGGAGGAAAAATCATGAAAAAAATTCTTACACTTATTTTATGCATGGCATTAACGTTAAGCTTCGCGGCTTCCGTAAATGCGGAGCATTATTCTTCGTTTACCGACGTGAAGCCTGACAGCTGGTATTACGAGGATGTTGACAATGCCGTAAGACTCGGCATTATCAACGGAAAGACAAAAACAACCTTTGCGCCCGATGATAACCTTACTTATGCCGAGGCTATAAAGCTTGCAGCTTGTATGTATCAGCTTTATAAAGACGGCAGCGTATATCTTTTAGCAGGCGGAACACCATGGTATCAGGTTTACGTGGATTATGCCAAAGATCACGGAATAATAACGGAAAATTTCTTTGCCAGGGTTTCTGATATTAATTCGAAGGCAACACGTGCAGGATATATGGAAATATTTGCCTCTGCCCTTCCCGATGAGGCTCTTAAAGGCATAAACAATGTTCCGGACGGTTCTATTCCCGATGTTCCCATGGTTCACGAAAGTGCAATCGGCATTTATAAGCTCTACCGTGCAGGAATTTTGACTGGTGTTGACGCCGCTCACAACTGCAAACCTGAGGATAATATCAAAAGATGTGAAGTTGCGGCAATCATCACAAGAATGATGAATGAAAATAAAAGATTGACATTCTCCATGGGTACAGAGGTGCCAAAGACTGAAGAACCTAAAACAGAAGAACCTAAATTTGAAATTCCAAAGGATGCTGGAATTCTGCCTGAAGTTCCTGAAGAACCAAAGGTAGAAATCAAGGAAGAAACGACCGATATGTATGAGCCTTTTGAAATAACGGTTCAGCCTGAAAGGATTGATTCTGCCGATGAAGGAGAAACACTTACATATACAGTCGAAGCATCAGGCGGAAAAACACCATATACATATTCTTGGGGTACAAGAGACAGATATAACGGATTTACTGAATTTACTGAATCCGATTATGTAAAGGG
>JAZQFU010000286.1:0-18478 GCA_045539675.1 Clostridia bacterium
CTTTGCTGCATAGCTAAATAACTCCTTCGGAGTAACTAAATTAAATTCGCTTAATAGCTGACCACAGGTCAATTTAGCTACGAAGTAATTTAGCGTGCGTCAGCACATTTAGCTCGCTGCCAAGCGAATTTAGCTGAATAGATTTAACTTTGTTAAATCTATTCTACCATAAATACGCATTATAATCAAGATTTGCAAAAAAAATTTTTGAAATGAGTTTTGAGAAAAATGAAGCAAATTAAAGAAAATCAAAGAAAATAAGAGTTAGAAAATGCTATTTAAAAAATTTCAAAAAAAGCTGTTGACAAAATTAAAATAATGTATTATAATATGCAAGGTTAAAAAATAAAGGGAGGAAAAAATAATGAAAAGCACTTATTTGGCAAAGCCCAATGAAGTTGAAAAGAAATGGTTTATAATTGATGCAAAAGATAAACCCCTCGGAAGAGTTGCTGCTCTTGCTGCTACTATCTTAAGAGGAAAGCATCGCCCCACTTATACCCCCAACGTTGACTGCGGAGATAACGTTATCATCATCAATGCAGGCGAAGTTGTTCTCACGGGTAAAAAGCTTGATGATAAGTATTATTACAGACACACAGGTTATATTGGCGGATTAAAGCAGGTTTCTTACCGCGAACTCCTTTCCAAGAACCCCGAGAAGGCTATGATGCTTGCAGTTAAGGGAATGCTTCCCAAGAACTCTCTCGGAAGAAAAATGATGACCAATATCAGAGTATACAGAGGCGCTGAACACAAGCAGGAAGCTCAGAAGCCCGAAGTATATAACGGTTAAGAAGGAGGAATAAGAAATGGCTAAGTTATCTGAAACTTTCTACGGCACCGGCAGAAGAAAGAGCTCGGTTGCAAGAGTAAGAATCGTTAAAGGAAACGGTAAAGTTACTATAAACGGAAGAGACATCGACGATTATTTCGGTCTTGAAACTCTCAAGGCTATCGTTCGTCAGCCCCTCGTACTTACCTCTAACGACGGAAAATTCGACGTTATTGCTAAGGTTGCAGGCGGCGGTGTTACCGGTCAGGCAGGCGCGTTAAGCCACGGTATCGCAAGAGCTCTCTTAAACGTAGATGCAAACTACAGAGGAGACCTCAAAAAAGCAGGCTTCTTAACCAGAGACCCCAGAATGAAGGAAAGAAAGAAGTACGGCTTAAAGGCTGCACGTCGTGCTCCCCAGTTCTCAAAGAGATAAAAAACATATTGTATTTTTCAACACTCACATTCATTTGTGGGTGTTGTTTTTTTATGAGCATAACTGTACAGACTGAATGTTTTTCACCTCTGTCGAACCGGGGAAGACTCGGGGCGCAGCCCTCGTCTTCGTGACTAAAAATATGCCGCAGGCATATTTTCTTAACGCCCCGACAATTCTCAAAGAGATAAAAAACATATTGTATTTTTCAACACTCACATCTATTTGTGGGTGTTGTTTTTTCTCTCAAAGAAAAAAGTCCGGAGCTCCCCGGACTTTTATATCATATTCATATCATCAGGCAAAGGCGCTTCTGCCTCAATAATTCTTTCTTCGAAAGGATGAGGGAATATAAGCTTTCTGCAATGGAGTCTTGTTTTTCCGTCTCCGTTCCCCTCTCCATACAAGGAATCTCCATAAATGGGCGTTTCCTTATGACTCATATGAAGCCTTAGTTGATGGGTTCTTCCCGTTTTGGGAAGAAGCTTTACAAGTGAGAGCTTTCCATCGGTTTTCAGAACCTCATATTCACTTAAAGCTTCCTTACCATCATGCGAAACGCATCTCAGTATGACCGATTCCTCAGCTCTCTTTATGGGAGCATTTATCACTCCGCAGGAAGGCTTCGGAACTCCGCATACAACGGCAACGTATTCTTTTTTTATCTTGCCTTCAGTCATAAAGCCCGAAAGCTTCTGCGCCGCAAAGGCATTTTTTGCCACAAGCACTACCCCTGAGGTATCTCTGTCCAGTCTCGTTATTACTCTGAAGGTAAAATCACGGTCTTTGAAATAATTCATCACTCCGTTTGCCAGAGTATCGCCGTGATGATGCATTGAAGGGTGCGTAGGCATCGACCTCGGCTTATTTAATATAAGCAAATCATCGTCTTCATAAATAATATCAAGAGGAATATCCGAAGCTTCAATATTTTCTGACGGTGAATCATTTATCCTTATACAAAGAACCTGACCCCCGCTGATAATTTCATCTGCAAAGGTATCTCTGCCGTCAAGAGTAATAGCACCCGGAATCCTTTTAAGTCTTCGGTAAAGTCCCGCAGATATTCCTATTTG
Source organism: Clostridia bacterium (assembly GCA_045539675.1). GTDB lineage: Bacteria > Bacillota > Clostridia > UMGS1840 > HGM11507 > JAZQFU01. Next base: position 2,288 of record JAZQFU010000286.1, read on the forward strand.
GTTTCTTATAATATGTTTTACTTTTTTCCCTGCACAGAACTCATCTGTTTTTAAAACTATTTCCTTCAAGGCTTAAAAGAACTTGCTTATATATCCCTGAACAAAGATATAAAGGATTATAACAGGAAGAATATATTTCACGTAAATTCTGAGCCATTTAGGGAACTTGAGCCCCTTACCTGCATTAACCTCAAACATAAAGTTATCCCATCCCCATCCGCATTTAAGAGAACAGAAGAAAACGTAAATAAGAGAACCTATGGGAAGAAGATTATTACTTACTATGAAATCCTCAAGATCCATAATATTCGAGCCTGCACCGAGAGGCTGAATTCCGCTTAATACGTTGAAGCCCAGCACGCAGGGAATTGAAAGAAGAATAACTGCCACGAAATTAACCGTTACAGCCTTTTTTCTTGACCAGTTCCATAAGTCCATTGCAAATGAAATTATGTTTTCAAATACCGCAACAACGGTAGATATAGCCGCAAAAGACATAAAGAGGAAGAAAAGTGAGCCCCAGATTCTTCCGCCTGCCATTGAATTGAATATATTCGGCAGAGTTATAAATACAAGATTGGGCCCGCTGCCGGGATTTACTCCAAATGCAAAGCATGCAGGGAAAATGATAAGTCCGGAAATAAACGCTACCGATGTATCAAGAACCAGAATATTTATGGATTCACCCATAAGGGATCTTTCTTTATCAAGATAGCTTCCGAAAATAGTCATTGAACCTATACCTATACTTAAAGTAAAGAAGGCCTGACCCATTGCGGCAAAAACAACCTCACTTATACCGTTTTCAACCATCTTGGAAAAATCAGGCATAAGATAGAAGCTTAAGCCTTCAGCCGCACCGGGAAGACTCACCGCACGGATAACGAGAATAATCATAACTGCAAAAAGGCTGGTCATCATAACCTTTGTTATTCTTTCAACGCCCTTCTGCAAGCCAAGAGAACAAATACCGAAGCCAATAACAACCGCTACTATCATCCAGATAGTCAGCTCAAGAGGATTAGCGGTCATCTGCCCGAAAATCGTTTCAATTTCCGCAGTGCTTACTCCCACAAAATCTCCCTTAATCATTTTGAAAAAATAATTAATCATCCATCCGCAGATAGTGGTATAAAACATCATAAGAAGATAGTTTCCCGCCATTGCAAAATAGCTGAACCAATGCCATTTTGTTCCTTTTGGTTCAAGCTCGTTAAAGGAAGCCGCAACACTCTTTTTACTTGCACGGCCAACTGCAAATTCCATTGCCATAATAGGAAGACCGAGCACAATAAGGAAAAACAGATACATGAGCACAAATGCTGCGCCGCCGTACTGACCCGTAATATACGGGAATCTCCACACATTGCCCAGACCGATTGCACAGCCTGCGGATATAAGGATAAATCCCAGTCTTGATGAAAACTTTTCTCTGTTCATTTTAGTATTCTCCTGTCAGTTTTTTATATTCGCGGACGAGCCTTGAAACGGGAAGCCCAACCACGTTATTATAATCTCCGCTGATTCTTTCTATAAGCAGTCCTCCGAAGCCCTGAATACCGTATGCTCCTGCTTTATCATAACATTCACCGCAGGAAACATAATCGGAAATTTCCTTTTCGGAAAGCTCATAGAATTTAACATCGGTTTTCTCGTGAAAGGTTATTTCTCTATTCCCCATAAGAAGGGTAACCCCTGTATAAACCGAATGAATTCTGCCCGAAAGCTTCTTAAGCATTGCTGTTGCATCAGCGGAATCCTTCGGCTTACCGAGAATTTCGTTTCCGAGAGCAACCACCGTATCTGAACCGATTATAATATCTTTATCGTTTCTTAAGGGCTCTGCCTTGATTTTAGATAAATATTCAACCGCTTCAGCCGGTGAGATTCCTTCGGGAAGCGTTTCATCAACCTCCGTCGGAATAATTTCAAATTTCATTCCGCAAAGAGAGAGAAGCTCTTTTCTTCGCGGAGATTTTGATGCAAGTATTATCATTTTTATCCTTTCATTCTGTGGAACGCCTTCATATCTTCGTTCCTTCCGCCTTCTTTTTTGCCTTCAACCGGAAGAACAATGCAAACCTCTGTTCCTTCTCCCTGTCGGCTTTCAAGAAGTATATCTCCACCCAAAGCAATAAGCATTTCCCTTGCAATGGCAAGACCTAGGCCTGTTCCCCCCTGCTCTCTTGAGCGTGCTTTATCCACACGGTAAAAACGCTCGAAGATTCTTTGCTGATCCGCCTCGGGAATTCCGATGCCGTTATCCTTTACTTTAACATATACGTTGCCGTAAAAGAAGCTTACAAAGACCTCAATTTTTCCTTCATCCGGCGTATATTTTACCGCATTTGAAAGAATATTCGTAAGAACCTGCTCCACACGGTCCTTATCTGTATATACGAGAGGAACTTCATTAAGGCGGCAAAGGTTAATCTTATGGTTATGCTTTTTAATTTCCATAAGCTGATTTTCAATAACGCCTTCGGCAAGCTCGTAAATATTGATGTATTCACGGTTCTGAAGCATTACCTTGCTATCCAGCCTTGAAAGTGTAAGAAGATCTCTTACCAGTCTTGTCATACGGTCAGCTTCACGGTTAATAACCTTAAGGAAGCTTTCCTCGGTTTCTCTGTCTACCTCATTTTCAAGAAGGGTTTCGGTATAGCTTTTTACGGTTGTTATGGGAGTTTTGAGCTCGTGCGAAACATTGGCAACAAATTCGCGGCGTGAATTTTCCACGGCCTGCTGCTCGGTTATATCCTGAATAACAACCATAACTCCCCTTCTGTCGTTTTCAAATCTGAAGGAGCTGAAATAGAATTTGAGGGCATATTCACCGCTCTCATCTATTCTTTCTTCCTTTTTGGTTTTTCCGAGATATATAAAATCTCCAAGCTTAATTTCTTCGAATTTTTCTCCGAAATAGGAATCAAACTCTATTCCCGATGCACTTTCAATTCCCAGAAAATTCTTTGCTGCAGGATTGATAACGATAATACTTCCATCCTGATCAAAAGCAATGATTCCGTCAGACATATACTGCATTACCGTTTCAAGCTTTTCCTTTTCAAAGGCTATTTCTTCAAGAGTATTTGATAGGGTTTCAGACATATACTTAAAGGTATTTGAGAGAATACCCAGCTCGTCCTTTTCGGGAACACCGGGAAAGCTTTCAAATTCCCCCTTTGCAAGCTTATCGGCACGCTTTGTAAGTCCGATAATAGGCGTTGTTATAGTTCTTGAAAGTATGTATCCGAGAATAACCGCTATGGCAATTCCCAGAAGCAAGGACTGAAGAAGAATGGTCAGCATACTTTTTAAGACGTCGTTCATTTCCTCCTTGGAATCCACAACATAAAGAATATATCCGTCACCAAGAGGTAAAGCATACTCCATCACATTTCCGGAAATATCAGTCTGATAGCTTCTCTGCCCTGCCATTGCATCAATAACAACTGCAGTTTTCTTAACCGTCGGAACCGTTCCGTGCTCGGAGCTCTCAAGGCATTTTCCGCTTTTTCTTTCAAGAATATAGTAGTTACGGTAGGTATCTACTCCTATACTCCCCGAGAAAGCCTCTGCAATAATATTTATATTATTCACCGGCTCATTTGAAAGAGCAGCATCATTAAGCTGCTCTACCAGAGAATCGTTGAATATTGTTAACATCTGCTCTCTGAATTCCGTATGATAAAAAGAGGTTACATTATTGAAAATAAAGGTACCTATAACTATCATAATTGCGGTAATCAGCATAACAAACATAAGCACCAGCTTTTGCTGAAGACTTTTTAACATAGCTTATCATTCACCGCCCGGGATTATTTTGAGCCGTTGAAGTAGTAACCCAGCCCTCTTTTTGTTACAATGTATTCAGGCTCGGAGGAATTGTCTTCTATTTTTTCTCTGAGTCTTCGTACGGTAACATCTACGGTTCTCACGTCTCCGAAATACTCAAAGCCCCATACCTGCTTAAGAAGAGCCTCTCTTGAGAAGATTTTCTCAGGCTGCTCTGCAAGGAAAAGAAGAAGCTCGAATTCTCTTCTTGTGAGATCTATAGGCTTTCCGTCTTTTGCAACCTCGTATCTTTCGCTGTTTATAACAAGACGGCCTATTTCAAGAATTCCCTTTCCTGCCTTGGAATGCTCAGTTGCTTCTGCCGAGCTTCTTCTTAAATTAGCCTTGATTCTCGCAAGAAGCTCACGCACGCTGTATGGCTTGGTGATATAATCATCGGCACCAAGCTCAAGACCTAAAACCTTATCTATTTCTTCCTCTCTTGCCGTTACCATAATAACCGGAGTCTGCTTCACAACACGAAGCTCACGAAGCACGTTAAAACCATCCATTTTAGGAAGCATAACATCCAGAAGAATAAGATCATAATCATTCTGCTTCGCCAGAGAAAGACCTTCTTCACCGTCGTAAGCCTGCTTAACCTTAAAGCCCTCCTTTTCAAGATTAAACTTTAAAATATCGGAAATAGGCTTTTCATCTTCAACAACGAGTATTATTTTTTCACTCACTTATTATCATTCCTTTCCAAATATATTAACAGCACGGTTATATCTGCAGGAGAAACACCCGAAATTCTGGATGCCTGACCGATTGAAGCAGGTCTTATTTTTGAAAGCTTCTGCCTTGCTTCAATACGCAAACCGATAATATCTTCATAGTTGATATCCTCGGGAAGAAGCTTATTTTCAAGCTTTCTGAACTGATCTGCATCTGCCATCTGCTTTTTGATATATCCGTCATATTTTATCTGGATTGCCGCTTCCTTATATACCTCCGGCGGCAAATCCGGTCTTTTTTCATCCACGGGAGCAAGCACCTCATAGCTTAATTCAGGTCTTCTTAACAAATCGGCAAGCTTTATACCCGTGGTAATAAGAGTGCTTCCGCAGCTCTCAAGTATTTCGTTAATCGCACCCAGAGGTGACACGTTAACAGTTTTAATACGTTCAACCTCTTTTTCAATGGCTTCCCTTTTTTCGCAGAAGCGGGCGTATCTTTCTTCGCTGATAAGTCCCACACCGTAACCTTTTTCCGTCAGTCGCAGGTCAGCATTATCCTGTCTTAAAAGAAGGCGGTATTCGCTTCTTGCAGTCATCATACGGTAGGGCTCATTGGTTCCCTTGGTTACCAGATCATCTATAAGAGTACCGATATATGCCTGCTCTCTCGTTAATATAAACGGCTCTTTCCCCTTTATTTTAAGTGCTGCATTTATTCCTGCTATAAGCCCCTGAGCTGCCGCTTCCTCATAGCCTGAAGTACCGTTAAACTGACCCGCTCCGTAAAGCCCGGGAATCTTTTTGAACTCCAGGGTAGGATAAAGCTGAAGAGGATTTATACAGTCGTACTCAATAGCGTATGCACTTCTTGAGATAACCGCATTTTCAAGCCCTTTAACCGAATGATACATTTTTATCTGCACATCCTCGGGGAGAGAGGAAGACATTCCCTGAATATACATCTCATCAGTCTCAAGACCCATAGGCTCAACGAAAATCTGATGCCTTTCCTTTTCGGGAAACTTGACTATTTTATCTTCAATAGACGGACAGTATCTTGGGCCCGTACCTTCTATTTTACCCGAAAAAAGCGGAGATCTGTGAAGATTCTCACGGATTATTCTGTGGGTTTCTTCATTGGTATAGGTAAGCCAGCACATTGCTTTGTTTTCATAGGGCTTGTCTGCATTTTCAAAGGAGAAGGGCTGAATCTCATCGTCTCCGCCCTGAGGAATCATCTTATCGAAATCAACACTTCTTTTAAGAACTCTTGCGGGAGTTCCTGTTTTGAAGCGGACTATTTCAATTCCCATTTCCTTAAGACAATCCGACAAAGGATTTGAAGGAAACATTCCGTCGGGACCGCTTTCCTTTTCAAAATCCCCTATTATTATTTTGCCCTTGAGAAAAGTACCCGTAGCAATAATAACGGCTTTGGTTTCATAAATTGCTCCCGTTTCGGTTTCAATCGAAGAAACTCTGCCGTCAGTACAATTTATTTTAACCACTTCACTTTGCTTTATATATAGGTTTTCACACTTTTCAAGAGTATATTTCATTTCCTGCTGATATGCCCGTCGGTCTGACTGAACACGAAGGGAATGAACTGCAGGCCCTTTTCCTCTGTTCAGCATCTTTGACTGAATAAAGGTCTTATCTGCGGTTTTACCCATTTCGCCGCCAAGTGCATCTATTTCTCTTACAAGATGTCCCTTTGCAGTTCCGCCTATACAGGGATTGCAGGGCATATTGCCAATCATATCAAGACTTATGGAAAATATATAGGTTTTCATTCCGAGACGCGCTGCGGCAAGAGCCGCTTCGCACCCTGCATGACCGCCGCCTATAACGGCAACATCGCAAAAATCTGCCTGGTAATTCATAATCATCCGTTAAAATTCTCAAAGCTCTTTCTTTCAGCCACGCTGCTTCCTGCTGACTGAATAATATCCATACTTTCAAGGGAAGCACCTGTTCCGATAGCTACGCAGGAGGTCGGATCATCGGCAACATAAGCTTTGATTCCGGTTTTTTCCTCAACAAGCTTATCAATTCCGCCAAGAAGCGCTCCGCCACCCGTAAGAACTATTCCGTTTGTGGCAATATCGCCAACAAGCTCGGGAGGAGTTCTCTCAAGCACGTTATGAATGGTATCCATAATGGATAAAGCCGACTCGGAAATTGCTTCCATAACCTCAGCGGAGGTTATGGTAAAGGTATTGGGAAGGCCGCTTATAAGGCTTCTGCCCTTAACCTCCATGGAGAGATTCTCTTCAAGAGGATAAACGCAACCGATTTCGGTTTTGATGGTTTCAGCAGTTCTTTCTCCGATAAGAATATTATATTTCTTTCTGATATACTTAATGATTGCATCGTCAAAGGTATCTCCGGCAACCTTGATTGAGCTTGAAGCAACAACGCCTCCAAGAGAAATAACCGCAACATCGGTGGTTCCTCCGCCGATATCCACGACCATATTTCCGTTAGGCTTTGAAATATCAATTCCTGCTCCGATTGCCGCCGCAATGGGCTCTTCAATAACATATGCTCTTTTAGCGCCTGCCTGCATTGCAACATCTAAAACCGCACGTTCCTCAACCTCGGTTACACCGCTGGGAACGCATAAAACGATATTAGGCTTGAAGAATCTTGAGAAGCTTACCTTTGCAAGGAAATCCCGAAGCATTTTTTCGGTTGTTTCATAATCGGAAATAACACCGTCTCTTAAAGGACGGACCGCAATTATATTGCCGGGAGTTCTTCCGATCATTTTCTGAGCAGCGGTTCCGACAGCATAAACCTTTCCGGTTATTTTATCAATGGCCGCAACCGAAGGCTCACGGAGAACAATTCCGCTTCCCTTAATATAAATAAGCACAGTTGCAGTACCAAGATCGATTCCGATGCTTTGCCTGAAATTAAACATTTATATTACACCTCATTCGTAATAATTTGCAAATAAAATAATATTAAATGGCAGAAATACCCCATTATCACCTTTACATTATATATCATAGCCTTTACTTTGTCAAATAAATTTCTTCGTATTTTTTGAAAAAAAAAGCTTGACATATGCATAAAAAGGTGTTATCATAGTTGGGTAAAAAGAAGAAGTTCCGCTTCTCACCTTAAAGCCAACAGCGTGTTTAGGGTTATGTTATCAAGATTTTTCTTTAACGGGCGGAATTTGTTCTGCCCGTATTTTTTTACGGTAATCAATAAACGGAGGTGCTTTACAATAAGCAGCAAGGAATTACAAATCAACGAAGCAATAAGAGATCAGCAGATACGTGTTATCGATGCTGACGGCTCCCAGCTCGGAATTATGAGCACTAAGGAAGCCCTTGAAATAGCTTCAAACAAAAATCTGGATCTGGTTAAAATTGCTCCCCAGGCAAATCCTGCAGTTTGCAGAATTATGGATTACGGCAAGTATAAGTTTGAGCAATCAAAAAAAGAAAAGGAATCAAAGAAGAATCAGAAGGTAATAAACATCAAGGAAATAAGACTTTCCCTCGGAATTGATTCCCACGATTTCAACACTAAGCTTAATCAGACAATTAAATTTTTGAATTCCGGAAATAAGGTTAAGGTATCTATCCGTTTCCGAGGACGCGAAATGGCGCATACCGAATTAGGTAAGCAGCTTATGGACCGTTTCCTTGAGGGTGTTGCTGAATGCGGCACTACAGACAAACAGCCTAAAATGGAAGGCAGAAGTATGGCTGTTGTCATTTCGCCAAAGCAGGCTTAATTTCCCTGCCCATAGGGGAAAGAAAAGATAAACTTATTGAGAGGAGCGAAGAAAATGGGTAAAGTTAAAACACACAGAGGTGCAGCGAAGAGATTCAACCTCACCAAATCAGGAAAAGTAAAGAAGACACACGCTTTCAGAAGACACATACTTACTAAAAAATCCACAAAGAGAAAAAGAGCTCTCAGACAGATTTCTTACGCGTGTCCTGCAAACGAAGCTGTTATCAAAAAGCTTATTCCTTACAAATAGGATATATATTTAATGGAGGTATACAAACATGGCTAGAGTTAAAGGTGCTATGCGCACCAGAAAAAGACATAAAAAGGTTTTACATGCCGCTAAAGGATACAGAGGAGCAAAAAGTAAGCTTTATAAAACAGCCAATCAGGCCGTTATGAAATCCCTCGTTTATTCTTACATCGGCAGAAAGCAGAAGAAGAGAGACTTCAGACAGCTCTGGATTGCCAGAATCAATGCTGCTGCAAGAATGAACGGCATGAGCTATTCAAGATTCATGAACGGTCTTAAGAAGGCTGAAATCAATCTTAACAGAAAAATGCTTGCTGAAATCGCTGTAAGCGATGCTGCTGCTTTTACCGCTTTAGTTGAAAAAGCAAAAGCTGCATTATAAGAAAAAATTAAGTTTTTATGGCTGACGGATTTTCCGTCAGCTTTTTTTTATTTCATAACAGAATGCTTTGCGGGATAAAATATATATGAGATCAGAAATTCTCAAATATTTTAAAAAGAGGTCTTTATATGGGAAAGTATTTCGGCACAGACGGTTTCAGAGGAAAAGCAAATGAAACTCTTACTGCCCGTATTGCATTTGACGTGGGACGGTATCTCGGATACTATTTCAGCGATGGCGGAAAAAAGCAGGCAAAAATAGCACTCGGAAAGGATACAAGACTTTCAAGCTATATGCTTGAAAGTGCGGTTGCATCAGGACTCGCTGCTTCAGGAGCATCTGTTTACCTTCTTCACGTTATTACAACCCCCGGCGTTGCATATATTACAAGAACCGAAAGCTTTGATTGCGGAATAATGATTACTGCAAGTCATAATCCCTTCACGGATAACGGAATTAAGCTTCTCTCTTCAACGGGAGAGAAAATAAGCGATGAAATAACCGATAAAATTGAGGAATATATTGACGGCAAATCAGCCTCTCTTCCCTACGCAACAAACAACTCAATCGGAAAGCTGATTGATTATTCGGCAGGAAGAAACAGATATATCGGGCATCTTATCTCAGTTTCATCCCATTCCTACAAAGGACTGAATATAGGACTTGACTGTGCAAACGGAAGCGCATGGATGATTGCCCCCAATGTATTTTATGCACTCGGTGCTAATCTTAAAATAATTAACAACAGTCCCACCGGAGAAAATATTAACTATAAATGCGGTGCAACAGAAACGGAGCCTTTAACAGAGCTGGTGCGTGCAAATCGTCTGGACTGCGGATTCGCATTTGACGGTGACTGTGACCGTTGTATAGCAATCGATGAAAACGGTGAGACTGTAGACGGTGATAAAATGCTGTTTATAATGGCAAAGCATCTTAAGAAAAACAATCAGCTCCCTACAAATACAGTAGTCTGCACCTTAATGTCAAACACCGGGTTTCTTAAATCTCTTAAGGCTGAAGGCATTGACTATGAATTAACCGATGTCGGAGACCGCTTCGTGCAAATGAAAATGGCAGAAGGCGGCCACGTTCTCGGCGGAGAACATTCCGGACATATTATTCTTGGGAAATACTCCGGAACCGGTGACGGAATACTTACCGCAATATCAGTTCTTGAAATTATGTGCGAAGAAAAGAAATCTCTTGCCGAGCTTTGCAGAAATATAAAGCATTATCCCCGGAAGCTTATTAATGTTAAGGTAAAAAATGCCGGGAGCATTATGAATAACAAGGAGCTTCAGGAGGAAGTAAAAAAAATCAGTGAAACGGATTGCCGTGACGGAAGATTGCTCTTAAGAAAAAGCGGCACGGAGCCTGTGATAAGAATAATGGCTGAAGCACCTTCTTTCGATATCTGCACGGATGCCACGGAACGTATAAAGAAAATAATAGAAAGGATTTAATATGAAAATAAAACTTAGCTACGACAAATCCTCCGCAGGAGAAGCAATAAAAAACAAAGAATATCCCTGGGAGATTCTTAAAGAAACCGAACAGCTTATAAAAAAGCTTTCCTCTGAATTAAACGCGGACTACAATTCCCCTGCTCCCGGAGTTTTCATTTCAAAATCCGCTCATATTTCTCCTCTTGCAACAGTTGAAGGCCCATGCATAATCGGAGAAGAAACGGAACTCAGACCGGGTGCATATATCCGCGGAGGAGTTATTATAGGCAAGGAATGTGTTATCGGCAATTCAACAGAAATAAAAAACAGTATTCTTTTTGATAAAGTGCAGGCTCCCCATTATAACTATATCGGAGACTCGATACTGGGCTACGGAGTCCACCTTGGGGCAGGAGTTATTCTTTCCAACCTTCGTCTTGATAAAAACAATATTACAGTCACTATTGATGGCAGAAAGAAAGATACAGGCTTAAGAAAGCTTGGTGCAATCATAGGCGACAAAGCAGAAATCGGCTGCAACAGCGTGCTGAATCCCGGCAGTATGATTGAAAGCGATGCAATAATCTATCCTCAGAGCTCAATATAATTATAAACGCTAAAAACCCCCGATGCCGAAGCTTCGGGGGTTCTTACTATACTCTGCTTAAATTATGCTAATTCAGCGAAGTATTTGATTGTTCTAACCATCTGGCTGGTGTATGAATTTTCGTTATCATACCAGGAAACAACCTGAACCTGATAGGTATCGTCATCAATCTTAGCTACCATAGTCTGAGTAGCATCGAAGAGCGAACCGTATCTGATTCCGATGATATCGGAAGATACTAATTCTTCTTCAGTATATCCGAAAGAATCGTTAGAAGCAGCCTTCATAGCAGCATTGATTCCTTCTTTGGTGATATCCTTACCCTTAACAACAGCTACGAGAAGAGTTGTTGAACCTGTGGGAGTGGGAACACGCTGAGCGGAACCGATGAGCTTACCGTTTAATTCGGGAATAACGAGACCGATTGCTTTAGCAGCACCGGTAGAGTTGGGAACGATGTTTGCAGCAGCAGCTCTTGCTCTTCTTAAGTCACCCTTTCTGTGGGGGCCGTCAAGAACCATCTGGTCGCCGGTGTAAGCGTGAACAGTTGTCATAATACCGGACTGGATTTCTGCATAATCGTTAAGAGCCTTAGCCATGGGAGCTAAGCAGTTTGTAGTACAGGAAGCAGCAGAAATAACTGTGTCTTCAGCTGTTAAGATATCGTGGTTAACATTGAATACGATAGTGGGAAGGTCGTTACCTGCGGGAGCAGAAATAACAACTTTCTTAGCACCTGCTGCGATATGAGCAGAAGCCTTTTCCTTAGAAGTGAAGAAGCCTGTGCATTCGAGAACTACGTCTACACCGATTTCTCCCCAGGGAAGCTCTGCGGGATTAGCATTAGCATAAATTTTGATTGTTTTTCCGTCAACTGTGATGGAGTCTTCTCCTGCTTCTACAGTATGACCGTCATATCTGCCCTGAGCTGTATCATACTTTAAGAGATGAGCGAGCATTTTGGGGTTTGTTAAGTCGTTGATAGCAACAACTTCATAACCCTCTGCGCCGAACATCTGACGAAAAGCCAGACGACCGATACGACCAAAACCGTTAATAGCAACTTTTACTGACATGTTTTTTTCCTCCAAAATTTTATTTGATTTAATTTTACACCAAAACAATTTAATTTGCAATAGTTTTGGTAAATTTTTAACAATTTTGAGCAAATAAGCCAAATTATGAATAATTTACACGGCTTTTTTGGTAGTGTTAAGGCAATTAGATACTTGTTGTATAGTTAGGAGCTTCCTTAGTAATGGAAATATCGTGAGGATGACTTTCCTTAAGACCTGCTCCCGTAATTCTTACGAACTCAGCATCTCTCTTGAGGCTTGCGATATCGGGAGTTCCGCAATAGCCCATACCCGAACGCAGACCGCCCATAAGCTGGAATACGGTATCGCTTAAAAGTCCCTTATAGGGGACTCTGCCCTCTACGCCTTCGGGAACCAGCTTTTTGGAATTAGTCTGGAAGTATCTGTCTTTACTTCCCATCGCCATAGCGCCAAGTGAACCCATTCCACGGTAAACCTTGAACTGTCTGCCCTGATAGATTTCTGTTTCTCCGGGACTTTCCTCACAACCGGCAAAGAGACTTCCGAGCATTACGCAATCCGCACCTGCACCGATTGCCTTTACAATATCTCCGGAATACTTGATTCCTCCGTCTGCAATAACTGAAATTCCGCTTCCTTCAAGAGCCTCGCAAACATCCATAACAGCAGTAAGCTGAGGAACACCGATACCTGAAACAACACGGGTGGTACAAATTGAACCGGGGCCGATACCAACCTTAACTGCATCAGCTCCTGCCTTAACAAGGTCGAGAGCCGCTTCTCTGGTTGCAATATTTCCTGCAACAATCTGAAGCTCGGGGAATGCATTCTTAAGCTTTGATACAGTTTCCATAATTCCCTTTGAATGACCGTGAGCAGAGTCCACAACCACCACGTCAACCCCTGCATCGCAAAGAGCCTTTGCACGGTCGAGAACATCTGCGGTAACACCTAAAGCGGCACCTGCAAGAAGTCTGCCCTTTTTATCTCTTGCGGAATTGGGATACTGAACACTCTTTTCTATATCCTTAATGGTAATGAGCCCCTTCAAGAAGCCTTCATTATCAACTAAGGGAAGCTTTTCTATTTTATGCTTGCAAAGGATTGCCTTTGCATCCTCAAGGGTTGTCCCAACCGGAGCGGTAACTATATTTTCCGAAGTCATTACTTCGCTGATTTTCATTGAATAATCGGTAACAAATCTTAAATCTCTGTTGGTGAGAATACCAACAAGCTTTCCTCCGACGGTAATGGGAACACCTGATATTTTATATTTTCCCATAAGGTTATCCGCATCCTCAATAAGATGGTCGGGAGAAAGGAAGAAAGGATTGGTAATTACTCCGTTTTCCGATCTTTTTACTTTATCCACCTCAAGCGCCTGAGCTTCTATAGGCATATTCTTATGAATAATACCTATACCGCCTTCTCTTGCAATGGAAATTGCAAGTCTGGATTCGGTAACCGTATCCATAGCCGCACTCATAAGAGGGATATTAAGCTTAATATTTTTAGTAAGCCAGGTTGATAAATCAACATCTGACGGAAGCACTTCGCTTTTTCTGGGTGCGAGAAGCACGTCATCAAAGGTAAGACATTCTCTGATTTCTTTTTTCGGCATAATGACAACTCCTGTATTTGTAATTTTATATTACAGTATATTATACCTAAATATGCGAAAATAGTCAAGAACTCTTGAAAAATTTTATAAAATATATTATAATACTCCCGAGAGTGATATAATGAAATTTTGCAATTTTGAACTAAAAAACAGATATATTCTTGCGCCAATGGCGGGAATTACGGATCAGGCATACCGTATAACCGCAAGAAACTTTGGTGCTTCTTTATGTTACAGCGAAATGATAAGCGCAAAGGCTCTTTGCTACGGAGACAAAAAAACAAGAAGTCTTATTGATATTTCCCGTGAGGAAGGCCCCTTTGCAGTTCAGCTTTTCGGTGCAGAATCTGAATTTATGGCTGAAGGAGCAAAAATAATTGAAGATATGGGCTATGAAATGATAGATATAAACTGCGGATGCCCTGCTCCAAAGATTTTCAATAACGGTGAAGGAAGTGCGCTTATGAGAAATCCTTCGCTCATTGAAAAAATCGTTTCTTCGGTTACCGCTTCCGTCAGAATTCCCGTTACCGTTAAAATGAGAAAGGGCATTGACGAAAACCTTCTTACCGCCATTGACTGCGCCAAAGCCGCAGAGTCCGGAGGTGCAAGTGCCGTCACCGTTCACGGAAGATTAAGAAATCAGTTCTATTCAGGAAAATCCGATACCTCAATAATCAGAGAGGTAAATGAAACTCTGAAAATCCCCGTTATTGCCAATGGAGACGTTTTTACTCCCGAGGATGCCGCTGCGTTAAGAAGCGAAACCGGATGCGATTTTATTATGGTTGCAAGAGGAAGTATGGGAAAGCCTTTTCTTTTCACTCAGCTTACCGATTATGAAGCAACCGGAAAATATGAAAGCTACTCCACGGAATTTATCCTTAAGGTTATGCTTTCACATATAGAGCTTATGGTATCCTTAAAAGGCGAGGAAAGAGCAATCAAGGAAGCAAGAAAGCTGATTCTTCATTATGTGACCGGCTTCCGTAATGCGGCAAGGCTGAGATGCGCCGCAACGGCAGTAAACACCCTTAATGATGTTATAAAATTAAAAAACGAAATTGAGGAGAATATCGGATGATATTCTTCTTTTTTCTTTTCCTTGATTTTTATACAAGGATAACGCTTTTCAAAAACGGAAATATTAATTGTATAAAAACTAAGAAAAGCGGTTGAAAATATGAAATTGAAATTACTGATATTATTTGCATTTTTACTTTCATTTACTCCTTTTTATGCAAATTACGATTCCGAAAAAGCCAATGCAGAGGTATTTTCGGTAACAAATAAAGGCGGAGGGGAGTTTACTCTTAAAAGCTATTTTAATTTTCCGCCCGGAGAGCTTTTAAAAAACTCTGTTAAGAAATCAAAAAGAGTGTTTCTTTATCCGTCGGGAAAAAGCTGCGGAGTGAAGCTTATTACCGACGGAGTGCTTGTTATTTCAACGGGAAAGGCACTCAATGAAAAGGGAATTCCCTCCTCCCCTGCCGAAAAATCAGGAATTCTTCCCGGAGATTACATTCTCTCGGTTGACGGAATCGAAATAAAAAATTCAGAGCATTTCACAAGAGTCGTAAACTTAAGCAACAAAGAAAAGCTTTCCCTTTCCTGCCTGCGTGATAAAAAGCATTTCAAGGTAGATATCTCTCCCGTTTCACCTGACGGAAAAACAAAGTATCTTGGTATGTGGGTAAGAGACAGCACCGCCGGTCTGGGAACTTTGACCTATATTTCCGGAGATAAAAAAAGCTTTGCCGCTCTCGGACATTCAATTTCCGATGAGGATACCGGTAAGCTTATGAGACTTTCCTCCGGGGAGCTCGTTACTTCCACGGTTGTTTCGGTAAAAAAAGGCTCTCCCGGTTCCCCCGGAGAGCTGACAGGAGTATTTGATGAACCTGAAAAGCTTATAGGAAAAATTTCGGGAAACAGTCAACGGGGTATTTACGGCGAGGTATTATCGGAGGATATTATCCCGGAAATGAGCAAGCCTTATCCTGCTGCATCAAAGAGTGAAATCCGTTGCGGCAAGGCAATTGTTCTTTGTTCCCCCTTTGAAGGAGAACCAAAATCCTATGAAATAAATATCCTGAAAACCTTCTCCTCAGATAAAAATGACGGCAGAGATATGCTGATTGAAGTAACTGATCCTTCACTTCTTAAGCTTACAGGCGGAATAGTTCAGGGAATGTCGGGTTCACCGATACTTCAAAATGGTAAACTCATCGGAGCTGTAACACACGTATTTGTGAATGATCCAACGAGGGGTTATGGGATATTTATTGAAAACATGCTTGCAGAAGCAGAGAAAATCAAATAACTTTAGTGCTCACTTATACTGGATATAGGTGAGCATTTTTATATAAAACAAAAAGGACATAATAAGTCCATAGTGACATTACACCAATAACATTCGTCATCAAAAACTGAGTTAATTCAAAATTTTTTCTTGCATTTATTTTTTGATTATGATATAATTTTGAAAAATATTAATTCCGTTATGGTACTGCGAAGGTACTATCCACAATTTTTGCAAATAATAACATGCC
>JAZQFU010000287.1:0-3070 GCA_045539675.1 Clostridia bacterium
CTGGAAGGGCTGGTGTGAAATGGCTTATCCTTTATTCACAAGAAAAATTCAGAATGCTGTTTTAGGCCCTTTCGACGGCGGAATTATGCTTGAATCCCAGGAAAATGAGCTTCCCGAAGGGAAATCCCCCGAAATTATAAATATGATTTATGAAAATGGGGTTTTGAGAAAAAGGGAAGGACTTAAGAAGCTTTTTAAAAATTCGGATGAGGAGATTACCGCCTGCTTCCGTGAAAGCTATTACGGTTATATTATTTATGCCTGCGGCGGCTCGGTTAAGGCGTATAGCATAAAGGACGGAAGCATAACCGTTTTAAAGAAGAATCTGCCGGGGAAACGTGGCTGCTTTTTTATTTATAACGGAAGAGTTTATTATATGGGAGACGGCGGATATTTTAAAATCGAATATTCCGATGAAAAGCTTTTGTTTTCAGAGGTCGAAGGCTATATTCCCACTGTATACATTAACTGCAGCCGCGAGGGAATCGGGGATACGGATGAGGAATTCAATCTGCTTACCGGAAAATATAAGGCAAGCTACAGCACTGAGGAGGATATGAGCTATGTTATTCTTCCCAATGAGAATACGGAGCTTTCTGCGGGAGTGATAGTTGAATATAACGGAGAGATACTTAAAGAGGATAAATACGAAATTTCCTCTGAAAGAAAAATCACCTTTAAAAAAAGCTTTACTCCCGGTCATAACAATCTTGTTATAACGGCATCGGTTGCGGAAAATAAGGAAGACCGTGAAAAAATTGCAGGTTGCACAACCGCCGAATTCTTTGGCGGAAGCTCCTCGGGGCTTTCAGAGGGAACAAGGGTTTTTGTTGCGGGAAATGAAAAATACGCAAATACCTTTTTCAGGTCTGCTCTTAAAAATCCCGAGTATTTTCCTTTAAGCGGCTTTGAAATTTTAGGTGATGTATACGATCCCATAACCTGCTTCGGAAAGCAGGGGGGCGCCCTTATTATTTTCAAGAAAAACAGTATTTATATGTCTTTTTACGAATATTCCTCCGGTGAGGTTATATTTACGGTGACCAATATTTCCCATAACCGGGGATGTGACCGGCCGCTATCTCTTGCCTCTGCTTCAAACCGTCTTATATGGTTTCACAGCCGTTACGGGGTGATGTGTCTTGCATCGGTGAGCCCGCAGGGGCAGAAAAATGCGGTTATAATTTCGGAAAATATTAACGGAGGCAGAGGAAATATGGGGCTTATGACTCAGAATAACGAAAATATAGCCGCCTTTGTCTATAAGGAAAGATACTGCCTTTCAACGGAAAAATACTGCTATATTCTGGATTTAAAATACGGTTTCGGTGATGTTTATAATTGCCGGAGCTTTTCGTGGTATATATTTACGGGATTTAAGGCAACGGGAAGTGTTTTTCACGAAAGCGAGCTTTATATTGCAACAGAAGGAGAGTGCTTTGCATCCTTTGAAAATCAGCTTTATGATTTTGATGAGGCAAATCCCATAAAAGCAACTTATACGACTCCGGCGGCGGATTTCGGCTCGCCTTTTTACTTTAAAACAGTTCTTGGAGTGAAGCTTCAGCTCAGGGCAGACTGTAATTCGTATTTTAAGGTAACTGTTTATGATGAGGACGGAAAGCTTATTCCCGAAAAGGAATACAGAATAAACAAGCTTTCCTTTATTAATTTTTCCTTCGGGAAATTCACATTTAAAAACCGCACATATGCGACTGTGGTTAAGCTTCGCGCTCCGGGAAGAAGAACCAAGTTTTTGACGGTAAAGCTGGAAAATCATCTTCCCGGCTCGGATATGGCAGTTTCGGCTGTTGCGGTTGAGTATATTACGGAAAGAGGTGTTAAGTATAATGGAATTTAAAAAATTTGCCTTTGATCCCGAAGATGGCTTCAGAGATACGGGGTTTTATGAGGATTCTCCCTCTGAGCCCCGTGAAATTCTTCAGAGGCAGCATGATATGACGAGGGACTACATTAATTCCCTCACTTCGGCACTTTCCTCTCAGCAGGAGGGGGAAAGCGGAAGTGAACATATAGGAAGCCCGAAGATACCGGGAGTTTCCGGAGAGAACGTTTTTGAACAGCTTTCGGATATGAAAAGGCAGATAACCGACTACGCAGGAGGAACAATTCCTGACGGAACAGTTAATGAAAATAAGCTTGCAGACAGAAGCGTTACATCTGTAAAGCTTGCAGAGGGCTCGGTTTCAGATGAGCATTTTAAGGAAGGCGCAAAAATAAACCTTGCAGTCTCGGCAGAAAAGCTTAACGGTTTTGCGGCGGAGGATTATTGTCCCGTAAGCCTTTCGGCAGTAACGGGCGGCTTCAGAGAAAGAGTAACAGATGAAAAGGTTGTTTCTGTTGCAGGAAAAACCTATAAGGGGAAAAGATATATGCTTCAGGAAAATGGAATAATCAGAATTTTCGATATAGAAAAGGAAAGCTTTGACGGAAGCATTGATTTATCGGAATATTCCCATAATATCAGAATTGCCTTTGACGAAGAAGAAAATATGTATTTTGCATATGTCTCATGGGAGGATGACTACGGATATCTTAATCTTTATAAATACTCAGACGGTGAGACAGAAAAACTGGCTTTCCTTAAGGTAAGGCATATCTCCACCTATACATTTGAACTTTTCGATATGGAGTTTTATAACGGAATTTTGTATTTCGGATTCTACTATAAGAAAGACACTATTAATCTGACAAGGCTTGAAATTGCAGAGCTTGAAGCTGCGGAGGATGCCGCACCCTTTTACAATATGAGTCTGAAAGCGGATGATTTAAGGATTGTTATAAAAAACGGCAATATGTATTGCGGCGAAAAAAAATTCATAAACTGCGATGATGAATCGGTGATAAGCTTCTGCGGAAATGTTATGGAGGATGCTCCCGGAAATCTCTTGCTTTCGTCAGGTGATTTTTCCTTCGTGAGTGAGGAAAACTATCCGGAAATAACATCCGTGGGAAGCTTTGACCCTGCTCAGAGCTTCTGCTTCGGAAAATATCTTTATACTATGAAGGGCGGATACATATTCCGCGGAAAAATAATTTAAAGGAGATG
>JAZQFU010000288.1:0-2257 GCA_045539675.1 Clostridia bacterium
ATACGGGCAACATCGCTTATTCTCACCTCTGTTGCTTTGGAATCAGCTTCCGAACCGTTTTTATAGTATTCAAGATATCCGCCTTCGTCATACCATCCGCCAATCATCTGCTTTCTTCTTAAGGTTAAGGTATCTGCAGAACCCTTGGACGACATTGAAAGCATAACCGGTTCATCGGAATCTGAAACATCCACATATGCAACAACCGGCAGATACTGAATTATATCCATACCCTCAGCATAATTCATATAGCATGAGCAACCGCTTTCAAATATAGGCTCCTTCGAATTAAAGCTCATTTCATCGTACTGAGATGCGACTCTTGTTATATTGAAAACAACTTTTCCTTCTTCATCAAAACTTACTGATTCAACATATCCCTCAAGACGGGCAATATCCGCCATTGAAAGAAGAGTTTCATAAGCAGCAGGCACCACATAATTTACGTCTTCACCGACAAATCCTTCAATCTCCATAATAGGAACATTGAGTGAGTTATAAAGAAGCTCTGCAATTGTTCTTCTGGTTGCATTTTCCTTTGTAGTCTGGGAAATACCTCCGATAATACCAAGATCGGAAGCCTTCATAAATGCTTTGATATTGGTATTGCAAACGGAGGAGTAACCGAGCGCACGAACCGTAAACACTACCGCATTCTCATAGGTTACAGGTTCAAGAGGACTGAAGCCGTCTTCTGCTTTTATGATTCCACGGTTCAGAGCAAGGTTAACAAAGCCTGACGCCCAATGACTTCCCGGAACATCATCATATGAAGTATCTTCTCCCCAAAGTATCTCAGAAATCCTTCCGAGCCCCATAGTCTTAATAAGAAGCGCAACAAACTCAACTCCGGTAATTTCCGCTTCAGGTCTTACCGTTCCGTCGGAAAAACCGCCCATATAACCAAGCTTATTTAAGGTATAGAATTCCTCAAAGGAGGTATCGGTAACCTTAAGGTCGGAATAAGGAGATACCGTTCCGAAGGAGAACGACTTCATACTGAAGGATGGAGTTTTTTCAAATTCATTATCATAATGTGTATCTATAATAACAGCTGCAAGAGTTCTTCCGCCGAATTCGTATACCCATACCTTGTCATCATTTTCATCCCAGGTGAAATACATATCGGTTTCTGCCATTTCCATATTAAACTCAGGGCCTGCAAAAACTCTGTTAATACAACCGCTGTCTGCTCTCAAAAGCATAACGGGAGCATCTTTTTCCAGTTCAAGAACGGTACCGTCTGTAAATACTGCAGCTCCGTCTTCAGAATAGTATTCACTCAGTCTTCCTGCCTGCATAAAGCCTCTGAAAGAATCAAGGCTTCCCGTTCCAAGGAGATTTCCTGCCATGTTGTCTGATGCAATTGAGAAAACATCCTGCTCTGAAAGGAGCACCTTTATTACGGGTGCATCCCCCGCCAGATTATACTGAATAACGTTTCCTGCGCGGATTCCGGATATATCCCATATAAGGGCTTCATTCTTATCGTAAACGTAAACATCCTCACTCATATCTACGGCAAAGGATGCTTTTTCATTGTTAACATAGCCGGAGAAAAGACGAAGAATATTTCCGTCATCATCGGATACATCGCTTACCGAAGTAACATACATTATATCCGAACCCCCGGAAAGATAAGGAGAATAGTCGAAGACAATTCCGAAAACTGCCTTAGCAGTATTCTCATCGACAATAATCTGAGCATTGTAATCTCTTCCATGAATGAATTCACCGGAAGACATCTTCCCGAAACACTCTTTGTCCAGTTCAGAAGTACTCTGATAATGATTATTCGCAAGCGACACAAAAGTGCATTCACTTACATCCGCAGTATCAAGATACCCGAGTTTCATATCATACGTTCCGCAAACATCTATCAGGGAATATCCGAAGGCTTTAAGTCCTGCTCCATAAAAATAATCAACTATTTCGCCGCTGTCATTCAATTCAAATTTAACAATTCTCTGACAACCATCATTCAAAACATTAATAATATCAGCATTTTTACAATAAAAATAGTCATGATTATCGTCACCGTTAATTCTTACATTTTTTGCAAAGCTGTAAGTTGTGAACATACCATCGGACGTATATATGACAGCTTTGGGTTCACTGTCAACTCCGTCGACTTCTTCATAGAGTGCATAAAGAACTCCAAAGGGAAGAATTTCGTTTTCTTCTTCCTTTGCTATGGATGAATAAGGCATAAGCTTTGAGAGATTATTGAATACAAAGGCTTCTATACGGTCATATT
>JAZQFU010000289.1:0-6882 GCA_045539675.1 Clostridia bacterium
ATTTAATATAGTTATCCCCTGTTATTCCGAAGGAGAAATCAAGAGCTTCTCCCGAAAGAACATCTGTATCACTTGCAGGATGGATATCTGCTCCCTCTCCGTTTACGGTAAGCTTTACGGTATATGCATCTTCGTCGGTAAATTTAAAGAAGGTTGCATACATATCGTTATGATAAAGAACGGCATTTCCGAGAGCAAAGGTTCTTGTTTCACCATCGTTAACCTTAAAGGTTTTCTTATAAAGAACCCACTCCATACTGTATGAACCGTCGTCGTTTGTTATTGTGACTGTAACATCATTTCCTTCATTATCTTTAACAAGCTGCCAGTCAGCAAGCCATCTCATATAAGAGCCGGAAAGGTATTTTCCGGGAGAAGCAACGTAAACAGTTGCAGTCTTATCAATTGTTACAGTATAGAAATCGGTATCTTTTATTAAGGTTTCATCTTCAGGCTTCTGCATATATCCGAAATCAGTATCTGTTTTATCATCTGAAAAAGGTTTGAGTATGTATGCTCCTTCAAGTCCGGAATTATTGAAGCTTGCTATTTTTCTTGCGCCATTAATCTCAATATATTCACCAACATACGCATTTTCGGTTACAGTATAATACTCTGCGTTATCTCCGAGAGTGGTGAAACTTACTCTTGCGGGGGTAACTTCGGGATTCTCAATCCATTTTACGATAACGTTATAGCCTTCGTTAACCATATTGCTGTTTGGAGCTCCGAGAGGAATCTCTAAAGTTTCGCCGTCTTTAAGATAAAATGCTCTTTTATATACCTTATGATCAACTGTTCCGATTTTAACAGGATCTGCCTGAAGCTCATATCCGTAATTGGCAAGCCACTGGAAATAATTCTGATGGTATCCCCATTTCGTGATAATATATACCTCACAGGAGTTATTAACAGTCATTGTTTCAATAGTCTCATAGGTCTTTTTAGCATATAGAGATTTATAATACTCTGCGGCAGGCTCATACTGAGAATAAGAACGGATATATGATACATCTGAAAAATCATATGAAGCAATATCCGTATAGTATTTATTATCACTTACATATGCTTTTGCGGTGCCGTCTCCGGTAATGGAGGTATTATTTACAACCTCCCAGTTAAGGGCGTTGGTATTTGCAAGAGTTAACGTTGCATCAATTTTATAAATATTTTCAGTCCAGTTAACAAGGAATCCGCACATCTGGTTAAACCAACTGGAATTAACACCGCCAACAGGGATTTCAGCAGTCTCACCATCTGCAAGTTTTATGCTCTTTTTATATACTCCAAAGGTGAAATTTGCAGTGCTTAAAGTGGTTGTTCCAAGATATTCATAGCCATCATTTAAAATCCATTTACCGCATGAATCAACAGCTTCCGGAAGACTGAAATATACATAAAAATCGCATGAGTGATTAACAGTTACGGTTTCAACGTGATCGGCCTTCTTACCCTTCCAGAACTCATAATTTACTCCGCCGTTGGCACACTCATATCTGCCAGTCTGAATAAGAGCAACATTTTTGAATTCACTTACTCCGGATGTAATTACACCGGCATGATCACGCCAGGGCGCATAACCTGCAGAAACATCAACATCATTTGTAAGAACCCAACCAAGATTATTATTATTTGTTATTGTTGCTCTGGGTTTTGAATCGTCAAGATTCTCCGTCCATTTAATAACAAACGAACAGACAGAATTAATCCAGCTTGGGTTTACAGTACCAAGTTCAAGGCTTGCTGTTTCACCTGCATGAATATTTATCGTCTTCTTATACATATAAAGCGTTACGGGAGAGGTAGCGTGCCCGGAAGTAACCGGTCCCACAAGCTCAAATCCACCGTTAACAACCCACTGACCGCAAGATGAAGAAGCTTCAAGAGGATAAAGAACATAGAATTCACAGGAATTATTTACGGTAGCAGTTGCCCATGTTCCCTGCTTGTTAGTTAAATACACATCTTTCCACGGGCTGTTGGCAGGTTCATATCTTTTTGTCTGGATGGTAGCGGCATTTTCAAACCCTTCCAGAGAGTAGATATGATTGGTATTGTCATACCACGCCTGATAGGAAGTTGCATTGGTGTTATTGGTTACAACCCAGTCAAGAATCTCACCTTCCGTATGGTCGGTTAGAGTAACCGTGGGCGTAACGGTCGTTTCAGTAGCTGCAAAGGATGTCAGCACGGTCAGAGAACTTAAAAGCATTGTGACCGTAAGGATAATTGCCATTAATTTTTTCATGGAATTTGCCTCCTTAATATTTTACTTACATAGCCTTTGCTATGTAAAATTATACAATAACTGTAATTTCTCCGTCAATTAACAATTAAGTCATTTTTTATATAAATCCGTCAGAATTATCTCAGGATTATAATTCCTATGAGCTGACCGTAAGCAAGATGAATCAACGCCCGGTTCCCGGGAAGAACATCAGCACTGCTTCCTCCGGTTACAACAGGAGCTCCGCTTTCTCTTGCTTCGATTACGGATATTCCGCCAATTCCCAGAGTTTTTTCAGATAAATCCACAACTCCGTATAAATCATCTGAACCCTGCCACCAGTATGGAACGTAAACATAGCTGTCAAGCACCTTTTCAATGGTGGTCATAAGATAACCGGTGGTAGTGAATGACGGCATATTATACGCTTCATCTTCACTGTAATCATAGAAAATATCAAACATTCTTACATATTTATTGCTATCTGAGGAAAACCGGATTATATCGCCTTTTGAAAGCCCGGTTATATTAATTCTTTTTCCTGAAACCGGCTCATCATACACCTCGGAATTATCATAATAGAAATAATCCTCAGAGGAACCGTTCTGAACGGTATACCTCGTTGCCGGTGCTCCGTCATCATCAAGAACCTTTGAAATTTCTTTTACAACAACAAGCTCCGATTCATACTTGAAAGCAGGAACCGATGCAGCTCCGGATGCAGGTCTGTATACTATAAATTCGGGAATTGTATAGTCAACCGTTGAATTATATGCTTCAACGGGAACTTCACCTGGCACCATTGAATCGGGAGTAGTCATAATAAAATCATCATCCGATGCTTCGTCGATATCTGCCGGAATCTGAAAAACCGGTGTATTTTTCTTTACCATAAAGCTTCTTGCAAAGTGGGGAGGATCATCTCCGTATCTTCTGTTTGCAAGAGCGTGAGTTCTGGTGAAGCCGTCCTGATTTGCTTCTTCAAGCTCTCTTATGGGCTTCGGAGTAATAATATGGGTTATTTCTCCGTTTTCCGAATATTTAATACCTATCATTGATTCAGTATTTCCGCCCATTTCATCGGAAATATTCTTAGCGGTTACATTTTTTATAAGTCTTCCGTTAAGATTAAGATTAACCGAAACAGATGAAACCAAGAGACCTTTTTCAGCGCTGAATACCTTTACCGATACGCTTTCGTCAACAGAATTCGACTTTCCGCCTACCTTAACAAGATAAACAAATTCAAACCCATCCTTGGAAAGAGTTTTCAGTTTTACTCCCTTGCCGAAATAATTCAAAGTAATTCTTATATTTTCACCTGCAGTAAATCTGAACCTTGATGCAGCATCGGAAGTAAGAATAATACTTCTTTCGCCAATCTGAAGAATTGTATTTCCATCATCTTCATAGCTGCTTTCAAGAATACCGCTTACGCTCTGCGAAGTTACGTAAACCTCACAGTATTTCTCGCTCTCGGCAATCGTTAAGACATCTCCTGAAGAGATAACGCGAAAGGAAGTTTCTTTACCTTCGGAATCAAATATTTTTACGGTTTTCTTTGTATCATCAAGAGAAATGAACTCTGAAGCATTTATTTCATCGTAGATTTTCTTGTTGTTATCATCTATTCTGCCGGCTATAATATCCTTATAGCTTTTTATGATTATAAGGTCATATACAGAGTTTTTTTCTGTTGAAATAAACCTGATACTTCCTTCTTTGATTCCGTCAAGAACAGCTTTACTTATTTCCCCTTCCGAGCCGTTAAAAATAACATCTGCATTTACGGAAAAGCTCTGCTTGGCAGTTTTGTTATTTTCTTCATAAAGGAACTCATTTCCGTTTATTCCCTCATAAGCTTCCATGTTTATTTCTTTTATTTTATTTCTGCTGTCGGGTTCTATTGATACAATTGTTTTTTCATCGGAGCTTTCATCAATTCTATATATGAAATCAACGGTAAGACCAAGATAATCCATGGCTGAAATTCCCGAAAGATTATAAAGCTCACTTCCGATTCTTATTTTCCCTTCGTCTCCGGTTTCAAAATATCCGCTTATAGCGGCAGAAACAGTTGCAGTAACCATTCCTTCTGCTTTTCCCATATTATGATAGAGAGAAAGAATGTTAACATTTTTATCAACAGTATAGGTTATGTTTTCCCCGACACCGCTTGCAACCGAAAGCGGAACATCAAGGGAATTATAAATAAGCATAACTGCACTTTCGTATGAAATATTATCGGTATATGCTCCGGCAACACCGTTCATAAGCTTAAGCTCATTTGCCATATACATATAACCGGTGGGATATCCGCCATATGCATTTGCTTTATAGCCGTATCCGAGAAGCTGAACAATTATTTTCACAGCTTCGGAAACCATAAGCTCTCTTTCGGGACGGAAGGTTCCGTCTGAATATCCGCTCATAATTTTCATATTTGTGAGGGTGATTACGGCTTTCCCCATCTCTGTTTCACCGTCAATATCGGAATATACCGATTCATAAGGAACGGTAAGCTCCTCCATATTGATAAGAGCCACAATCATTTCCGCAAAGCTTCCTCTGGTTACTCCACCATTTTCCGATGCGGTTCCGCTGGGAATAATCCCTGAAGATATAAGTGCATCCTTTTCGGAAGCAAATGCACCGAAGGATAAAATAAGTGATAATGCAAGAATTAACGAAATTATTCTTTTCATGTTATTTATCCTCCTTTATTTTTTCAAGAACGTTACAAATAAGCTTTGAAGCTTCTGCCCTGCTGATTTTATTTTTAGGCTTTATGCTTCCGTCTTCATATCCGGAAACTGTTCCGTTGCTTACAAGTGCTCTGACCGCCGGAAGAGCATAATCAGAAATTTCCGCTGAATCGGGAATTTCTTTTTCTTCACTTACTTCAGGTTTTAAGACATTATAAAGAATGAGAAATGCATCCTGCCTTGTGATGGAATCGGAAGGATTGAATTTTCCGTCGTTTCCCTTTATTATGCCGTTCTTATAACCCGCAGAAACAAAGTTAAAGCACCATTCATCTTCGGAAACATCTTCAAAAACCTTTTCTCCCTGTGATGCATCAATACCAAAAGCAT
The DNA here is from genome assembly GCA_045539675.1 of Clostridia bacterium. GTDB lineage: Bacteria > Bacillota > Clostridia > UMGS1840 > HGM11507 > JAZQFU01. The sequence continues at coordinate 5,323 of JAZQFU010000289.1, forward strand.
TAACAATAATTTTAACAAACTCAGCTCTCGTTATTTCCGCATCAGGCTTAAACAATCCCGCCTCATTTCCCGAAACTATTTTTTTAACCGCCAGTGAAATAATGGAATCCTTTGCCCAATGCTCATCTGATACATCGGGGAAAGAAATGCTTTCTTCGAAGGCTATATCTTCGGGAACCTCGTTGGTAATATCTTTTGAAACTTCAACCTTTGAAACAGAAGCAGATGGTCTTGAAGAACCGCCCCCGCCACCTCCGCCTCCGCCTGAACCGGAGTTTGAGGCATATTGCTTTTTCGCACGGGAAATTCCTTCATCAATAATACCGGATATATCAGAGGGAACTTCTATACTTTCAAGATTATCGGCTATGTATCCGTTTACATACGATTTATACTTTTTATATTCAGCATTATTGACATCTATATGGAATATATCCGTATATTTTTCCAGAATACCGGTAATCTGAGTTTTACTGGTTATTTCTTTGAGGGAGGAAACCGCCACCACTTCATTGAATGCACCGGCAAATTCTGTTTTACTTTCATATTCCTTCTTTGCAACATATGAATATACTTCATCTTTCGAAGAAAGATTTTTATAGTCCCCGTAGCTTGTAAGCTCTTTTATAATATCGTCGGAATGCTCAAGAGCATTTTTAACAGAAGAAGAATCCTTTGAATTTATTGCCGCCCATATGAGCTTTTCTTCAAATACTCTGTTAAATTCATCAACGGTATAATCACTTAATGCAAAAATCATTTCCTGCGCTGCTTTCACATGAACATCATGTGAAAGTAATGAGTAAAAGGATTTATCCAGCTTAAGATTTTTTGTTTCATCATCAATAACTGCGACAAGTGCCTCTCCCGTTATTATCTCTTCTGCTTTGATATTATTAAGGAGAATTATCATATCTGCATAATCATTTATTTCAAGCTCTGCTTCTACGATATTTGCCAGCATATCAGATTCTGCATTAAAAATATATTTTCCGGGAATATATTTGAGTGAAAGCTCTATTTTTGTATTTCCGTTTTCGTCAAAAACTGCCTCACCGCTGCAAACCTCAGCACCGCTTTCATCGCTCAGATTATATGAAAGAGAACATCCGGCAACACACTTATCTGCAGTTATGGAAATATTTGCACCGACAACAATTTCATTCGTTATACCGTCATAAGAATAAGAAACCTCATTTTCCGTCGATACCTCACCGTTGTAGGGCACAATCCATTTTATAACTATTGAAAACATCTGATTGAACCAGCTTGAGTTCATTACTCCCAAAGGAACTTCGGCAACACCGCTATCCCCGACTTTAAAGCTTTTTTTATAAATATTAAGTGTTACTGTTCCGTCGGTAGTGGGCACCGTGCCGTCAAAAGCATAGCCTTCAGTATTAATCCATTTAAGACAGCTGTTGCTCGCTTCTATCGGTGATAAAATATATACCTCGCAGGAGTTATTTACCGTTACAGTTTCAAAAATATGCGAAACCTTTCCCTTATACAGAGTTTTCCAGGGCCCGTTTGCCGGCTCATAACGCAATGTCTGAATGG
>JAZQFU010000290.1:0-3696 GCA_045539675.1 Clostridia bacterium
GGTGCCAATATTCACGAATCAAAATAAGCACATGGCACAGCCGATTTTATTTCAAAAATGCAGATTGCATTGAAAGAATGTTATGAATCAGAATATTGGTTGGAACTGCTTAATCGAACAGGATATATTGAAGATGAACAATATAAGTCAATAATAAATGATTGTGGACAAATTCGTAGAATGTTAATTTCATCAATTAATACCGTGAAGGAAAAATCTCAAAAGTGAGGTATTTGTATGAAATACGGAGTGAAAGTAATATATACCTATTCTGTTGGTGAAGATTGTAGAAAATTTTATGAAGAACAAATATTATCTGTAAATGCAGAGTCTTTTGATGATGCGTATGAAAAAGCAGAACAATACACTTCTGAATATGATACAGAGCATACAAACCCCAAAGGTGAAATGGTTAAGACGGAAAAAGTTGAATTTGTAGATTGCTTTCTTGCATTTGATGAAGAGGGAGATGTGCAGGAAATATATTCTTCTACAACCCAAAATAAAACTTCGTTAACTGATGAACAGTTTTATATTGCAATTAGCAATCAATGTACGAATGAAGAATTATATGATTTGAGATATGAAGAATCTAACAAAAAATAAGTGGCATCTAAATCGTTCACTAATTCTAAAATAAATTTATTATATATTTATAAAGTTAAAGAAGGCGTGAAATATGGAAATCACAAGATATCGGTTATGGGATGAAACGCCCGGCACGACGGCATATGAGCCGTGGATTGAGCATTATAAACCGGAAAAAGCACTTAATGATTCAGCGCTTGTAATTATCCCCGGAAGCGGTTATGCCGCGGATCCTGACAGACCAAAGCAGGAAGGGGAAAGAGTGGCAAAGCATTACTGCGAAATGGGAATAAACGTATTCTGTTTAAGATACAGAGTAAGCCCCGATTATTTTCCGCTGCCGATTCTTGACGGCAGAAGAGCAATACGTTTTATAAGATATTATGCCGAAAAATTCGGAATCAATGCGGAAAAGATTGCTGCAATGGGCTATTCATCGGGAGGACACCTCACAGCTTCTCTTTTTACATATCACGACAGGATTGAGTATGAAGATACTGATGAGATTGATAGGATGAGCTTTGTTCCCGATTATCAGATACTTTGTTATCCCGTAATCGGATTAGACAGAGAAAATTATTATATTCATCAGGGCTCTCCCACCAATCTTCTCGGAGATAAATACGAAGAATATAAGGATGCTTTAAGTCTTGAATTTTCAAGGGTTGAAAAGGTTGCACCAACCTTTATATGGCATAACTTTGACGATACAGCCGTAAGCGTTGTAAATTCATTAAAATATGCAGAGAATCTCAGAAAAAAAGGAACTTCGGTGGAAATGCATATTTTCCCCGACGGCAATCACGGAATAGGTCTTCCGATTGATAATACAAAAGAACTGAATCATGCAAAGCAATGGATTGATTTACTGACGAAATGGTTTAAGTATATAGATTTTATCTGACAACCTAGCCATCGGAGTGTTATCCGAACCCGCCTGAAACAGTGCAATTCCGGCATCTTTTGGTTTGTCGTTCTCGAAAGGCATCTAAAGAATGAAAAACGAAGATATCAACCCGAACTGATTCAATTGCCAAATTTCCGGTGATGAAAAGCGTGACTATTTTAAAGATTATGCTGCATACAATATCAGCGAAGGTGTTAAAAAGCTGAAAAAACTCTGCTGCCCGTTTTGCAGAGATGCTTGACGAAATTTAAAAGGAGAATTATAAATGAATACAATAAAAATTAATTCGGAAAATGTTAAAATGGTTGCACACAGAGGATTAAGAGGAATAGAACGTGAAAATATCTGTTCTGCATTGTGTTGAAAGGGTAAAATATGATTGAAATTCTTTATGAGGATGAAATGAAGGTTTTTTGTCTGAAAGCTTCGGGAAAGGATTCAGAGGGGCAGATGGTGTCGGAGCTGAAAAATCAGCTTCAAAGTGAAATATTTCCTCTTCATCGACTTGATAAACCGGTAAGCGGTGTTATGGTATATGCAAAAAACAAAGAAGCGGCGGCTAAAATCAGTAAAAAAATCTCAGACGGCTCCGATTTTGAAAAAGAGTATCTTGTTATCTGTGAGGGTGAGCTTTTACCGGAAGAGGGAAGAATGGAGGATTTGCTTTTCAAGGATTCTTCCAAAAATAAAAGCTTTATAGTAAGGCGTGAAAGAAAAGGCGTTAAAAGAGCTGTGCTTACATATAATGTTATAGATACGGTAAGCTTTGAAGAAAAAAGGTATTCTCTTGTTTCGGTAAAGCTTGAAACGGGCAGGAGTCATCAGATAAGGGTTCAGTTTGCAGGCAGAAAGCATCCTCTTATCGGAGACAGAAAATACGGAAGCAAAACGGAAGCACCAATAGGTCTTTTTTCTCACCGTATAAAAACCTGCGGTCTTGATATTTCAAAAAATCCGCCCGACGGGTTTCCGTGGAATCTTTTTAAAATATAAATCGTGTATAGAAAGGAATAAAAATGAGCACTATTGTAGTTTATAAGTCGACATACGGAGCCACTAAAACCTATGCAGAGTGGATTGCAGAGGAGCTTGGATGCGAAGCGGTGGAAGCAAAATCCGTAAAAGCGGATGATTTAGCAAAGTATGATACCATAATATACGGCGGAGGACTCTATGCGGAAATAATTGCCGGAGTTACGCTGATAACCAGAAATATGAAGCTTTTTGAAAATAAGAAGATTATTGTTTATACAACGGGAATTACCCCTCTTGATGTGAGAGAATACTACGATGGTCTTGTAATGAAGAAAAACTTTAAAGAAGAAATCCGATCAGAAATCAAAGTTTTTAATTTTCTCGGAAAAATGATTTTATCAGAGCTTTCGCCCGTTCACAGAGCGGCATTAAAAACCTTAAAAAAGCTTATGAGCAGTAAGAAAAACCCAACCGAAATGGAAAAGCTTCTTGTTAAGCTTTGTGACTGTGACGGGGATTTTACGGATAGGGAAGCAATTAAAGAGCTGGTTGAATATGCAAAATAAACGGAGGATAAAATGCTGAAAGATATTAAGGGGGCAATTTTTGATCTTGACGGAACTCTTGTGGATTCCCTTGGAGTATGGAGTGAATTCTGGAAGGAATTCAGCGAAAGATTCTTTGAGGGAAAGCCCTTTGCTCCAACCGATGAGGAAGAAAAAGCAGTTAGAACAAAAACCATAAGAGCATCTATGGATTATATTTATTCCATATATAAAATCGGAAGCGGCGGAGAAGAGCTTTATGATATAGTAATGTCTGTGCTTATGCGGTTCTATGATGAAAAGGCGGAGCTTAAGGATGGTATAAAAGAGCTTCTGGAATATCTGAAATCCAAAGGAATAAAAATGTGCATTGCTTCTGCAACGGATAAGGAATACATTAAGGTTGCGGTAAGGCATTGCGGTATTGAAGAGTATTTTTTGGATATTCTTTCCTGTGCAGACATAGGAAAGGGAAAGGATAAGCCGGATATTTATCTTAAGGCAGCGGAAGCTCTCGGAATAAAGCCCGAGGAGTCTTGTGTATTTGAGGATTCTCATATCGCCATTGATACAGCCGATAAAATCGGAATGAAAACCGTCGGCATTTTTGATAAGTATAACTTCGGTCAGGAGGAAATGAAAAAAATAGCGACTGTATATATTGATGAAGGAGAAAGTATG
>JAZQFU010000291.1:0-11776 GCA_045539675.1 Clostridia bacterium
AAGGCAGAACTTATTTTCTATCCCGAAGTCCGTCCCGTTATGCTTGACCTTATCAGTAAGGTTGAAAAAACTGTTATTGCGTTCAAAATTTTTGCAGGCGGCCAGATGTTCGCCGGAAAAACAGAGCCGGAAATAAGAGAAATAATAAAGGGAGTTTACGAAGAAGTATTTACAAAGATTAAGCCCAATGATTTTGCCGCAATCGGTGTCTTCCAAAGAGATAAAGACCAGATTAAGGAAAACGTTGAACTCTACGAGGAATGGTATAACGCAAAGAAATAAGGTTCAAAAAAGTCAGCCCGGTACATACTGCGGCTGACTTTTTTTAACCTATAAAAAAATAACCGCCACCAATCGGTAGCGGTTAAGGAATATTCATTCAAATTTAAACAGAATTTGTTTTCTGCGGTCTGCGCAATTTATACGCTACATATCAGGAGGCGATAGAAATTGATGCAGAATGAATTAACTCAGCCCGAAGGCGTATACAGATACGTCGAGAGGCTGAGTTCGTTCATAGCAGAAAAATTCAATTCCAAAAATTCATTTATGAATTTTTACCTTAGATACTGTTTATCCTTTAAATTATTCAAACGGCAAAAGCTATATACTATTCGCCTTGTTATTTTGATTTGTTTTTCTGCGGTCTGCGCAATTTATACGTCTCCTGATTTACCACTCGGATTTTTTTGCCCTAATCATAAGCCTGTTTATAGCTTCTTTAGGATTGTTTCCCTCATACAAAATCCCGTAAGCTTCTTTAACGATAGGCATATCCACTCCGTATTTTAACGAAAGCTTATATGCACTTTCACAGGCAATGATTCCTTCAACAACCATTCCGACTTCCTTTTTTGCTTCTTCGGGAGAACGTCCCTGACCGATAAGTATTCCCGCACGTCGGTTTCTTGAATGCATACTTGTGCAGGTAACGATAAGATCACCCATTCCCGAGAGACCATAGAAGGTTTCGGGCTTTCCGCCCATTTTGGTTCCAAGTCTTATAATTTCCGCCATTCCTCGGGTCATAAGTGCGGCTTTAAGATTATCTCCGTAGCCCATTCCGTCTGCAATTCCGGCGCAAAGAGATATAATGTTTTTAAGAGCACCGCCAAGCTGAACTCCGAGCATATCGTCAGAGGTATATATTCTTAAGTAAGAACACATAAAATCGTCCTGAACTTTTCCGGAAATTTCTTCATTATCCGATGCAGCAACGAGAGTCGTAGGCATTCTCTTTGCAACCTCTTCTGCATGAGAAGGGCCGCTTAGCATACATATTTTTGAGCTTCCCGTTTCTCTTTTTATAACATCGCTTAAGCAGGAGAGGGTTGAGTCTTCAAAACCCTTTGATATACAGACTATAATCTGATTATCATAAAAGGGCTTTATTTTAGCAGCGGTTTGTGCCACTGCGAAAGAAGGCGTGGCAAGAACTATAATTTCAGATTCGGTTACTGCTCTTTCTATATTATCTGTATATGAAATTCCGGAATGCAGTATTACTCCGGGAAGAAAGGATTTATGCTCATGAAAATGCTCAAGCATTTCATATTCTTCTTTTAAGAACGACCAAAGAATAATCTTGTGACCGTTTTCCGCAAGGGTATTTGCTATTGCAGTTCCCCAGCTTCCTGAACCGATAACGCTGATTTTAGACATAATTACATCCTCTTAAAATAATTTCGATTCATTTCCTGCTCTGAGACGGGAAATGTTTGCTCTGTGCCTTATAAATATAAGAATTGTCATCATTATGCAAACAATCCATTTAATAGGCTCGTTAAATGAAAAAATAAGTGTAAGTATCGTGTAAACCGTAATTCCAACCATTGAACCGAGAGAAACATATCTTGAAATAACAACGGTGAGAATAACAAAAACCAAAGTTACAAGAGCCAGTCTCCAGTCAAGCATAATTGCAAGTGCAAGAGAAGAGAGTACGCCTTTTCCGCCTTTGAATCTGAAAAATACAGGAAAGTTATGACCGATTACGGCTGAAAATCCCCCAACAACAGCGCCAAGCTGAGGCATACCGATACGATGACCGAGATAGAGACCGAGATAATATGCGCCGATTCCCTTAAGGATATCTCCGACTGTTGTAAGAAATGCGGCTTTTTTGCCTAATGTTCGCAATACATTGGTCGCACCGGCACTTCCGGAGCCCTTTTTTCTTACGTCGGTTCCGTACATTGACTGGCCGACAATCAAAGCAAAGGAAATACTTCCGAGGAGATAGCCGATAATTGCCGCAAGGGCAAGGATTAAAACTTTAATTCCCATACTCATTATAATTCCCTCTTATCGTTTCGTTCTCTGAAGATAAATCTTATTGGCGTACCTTCAAAGCCGAAAATTTTTCTCAACTGGTTTTCAATATATCTTTCGTATGAAAAATGCATAAGTCTGGTATCGTTAACAAAAATGACAAAGGTGGGCGGCTTAACGCCAACCTGAGTTCCGTAGAATATCTTAAGACGTCTGCCCTTATCGCTGGGAGGCTGAACCATTGCGGTTGCCTCACTTAATATATCGTTAAGCATACCGGTTTTGATTCTCATACATTGCTGCTCGTTAACGAATGTGATAAGCTCGAAAAGATTGGGAAGCCTCATTCCCGTTTTTGCAGAAACGAAAACCGCCGGAGCATACATCATAAATGCAAAATCCTCCTGGAGGGTTTTGCGATAATTCTGCATTGTTTTTCCATCTTTTTCAACTATATCCCATTTATTCACGGCTATGATAATGCCTTTTCCTTCATCATGGGCATAACCGGCAATTTTTGTATCCTGCTCGGAAGCTCCTTCAACTCCGTCCAGAACCATAATACAGATATCTGCACGGTCAATTGCCTGATAAGCACGGATAACGCTGTATTTTTCAACCTTATCTTCAACCTTGCTTTTTCTTCTTATTCCTGCGGTATCAATGAAGGTGAATTCCTTACCGTCAATGGTAACTTTAGTATCAATTGCATCACGTGTTGTTCCTGCAATATTACTTACTATAAGTCTGTCTTCCCCGAGAATTCTGTTGATGAGAGACGATTTTCCCGCATTAGGCTTACCGATAACCGCAACCTTGATGCTGTCATCCTCACCTTCATCCTCGTCAGCGGGGGGGAAGTAGCTTATAACTTCGTCAAGAAGGTCTCCCGTTCCCAAACCGTGAGTTGAGGAAATTGCAAAGGGATCTCCAAGTCCGAGGTTGTAAAACTCAAAATGCTCATAAGAATTTGCGGAAGCATTGTCTGCCTTGTTGCAGGCAAGTACAACGGGCTTTCCGCATTTTAAGAGAATTGCGGCAACATCCTTATCTGCGGCGGTCATTCCTTCCTTAATATCTGTAAGGAAAATAATAACGTCTGCCATTTCCATAGCAATATTCGCCTGAAGGCGCATCTGAACCAATATATCATCCTTTGATGCAGGCTCAATTCCGCCGGTATCAATAAGGGTAAAGTTTCTGCCCGACCATTCCGCATCCGCATAAATACGGTCACGGGTAACGCCCGGAGTATCTTCAATTATTGAAATTCGTTTTCCTGTTATTTTATTGAATAATGTGGATTTTCCTACGTTGGGGCGACCCACAATTGCTACAACAGGCTTCGGCATATTATCCCTCCGTTCAACTCATTCTCCGATGCAAAGCGAAACGAAATCACTTCCGTCCGACGCCGCAAAGAAGACCGGTAATCCTGCTTTTTTTATAAACTCTTCCTTAGTCATATCATCAAGAAACATATCACCTTCGGCTCTTAAGGAATCCCTCGGAATTATAAGTCCGTCAGATTTTGGAGCTTCGGAAAAGGCATCAAGTATATCTCTTCCGCATAAAAGACCCGAAACGGTAATCTTTTCTCCGAAAAGCTTGTTTTCGGCAGCTATGACATGGATTTTCACGATTTTAAATTTCTCTTCAATCATATCGGCGGCTTTGCGGATGTATGAATATGAGCATTTGCCCGTAATAACCGTGCGGATATGAGAAGAGGCTTTTTTGTTTTCTTCAAGGCTTTTTTCAACCTCATCCATAAAGGTTGAAATCATTCCCACTCCGTTTTCAATCTGAGGAAAATCCTCATATACTTCGGGAGAAGGAACGGGAATTCCTGCCTTTATATAGAATTCGTCTGCTATATATACGGTTCTTGAACCGTATTTTTTGAGAAATTCCTGCTGAAGCTTTTCAAGAAGTGCCGTGATTTCTGCGGCATCCTCACGGGTGAATTCGGAAAGGGGATAAAGCCCCTCCCTGTGATCGCTTATTCCCACCGGGACAACCGAAACACTATGCATCATAGGGTAGAATTCGGCAAGATCACGGAGAGAGCGTAAAAGATAATCACCGTCATTTACTCCCTTCACAAGAACTATCTGACAGTTAACTGTTATTCCACCCTCGGTAAGCTTTTTAATCTTATCAAGAATTCCTCCTGCATTTTTATTATTAAGCATTTTCTTTCTCAGCTCATCGTCTGTGGTATGAACTGAGACATTAATGGGAGAAAGTCTGAGTCGTATTATTTTATCAATCTCGCTTTCGTCAATGTTTGTTAAAGTAACGTAATTTCCGGTAAGAAACGAAAGCCTTGTATCATCATCTTTGAAATAAAGAGTCTTTCTTAAGCCGCAGGGAAGCTGATCAATAAAGCAGAAAATACACTTATTTCTGCAGGAACGGGGAGCATCAATAAGAGAGGAGGAAAAATTAATACCAAGGTCTTCGTATTCATCCTTCTCTATTTCATATATTATGGTTTCACCGTTTTTCTTTTTAATGCAAAGCTCAAGATATTCGTCTGCACAAAGAAAACCGTAATCAAGAGCATCTGTAAAGCTTTCGCCGTTTATGGAAATAACCTCATCGCCCTTTTCTATTTCAAGCTCCTCAGCAATGGTTCCCGGAGTAACTGAATCAACAATTGCACTCATTTTAAAGACTCCCATAACAAATTCGGGCTGCACTACGGTGCAACCCGAAAAAGTCAATTTTCAACTTTAATAACTTCTCTGCCTTTATAGTAACCGCATGCTCTGCAAACCTTGTGCGGCATGATGTATTCCTGACAATGGGGACACTGAATCATTCCCGGAACTGTAAGTTTCCAATTGGCTCTTCTTTTGTCTCTTCTTGATTTAGACACTTTTCTCTTCGGTACTGCCATTTAGAACACCTCCTTAATAAAATCAAATCATAGTCATATGAAAAGATTATACATCATAAATTTCATTTTGTCAATAGAAAATTACTTCTTTTCTACAAGTTTTTTTGTATCAAGGGCAATCATAAGCTCCTCGTTGGTAGGAATAACAAGAGTTTTAACCTTTGCGCCTGCCTTGGAAATATCTCTTCCTTCGGAGGAACGGGTCTTATTGAGCTCTTCGTCAATCTCAATTCCCATAAATTCAAGACCTTCAACAACGCCGGCTCTGATGTTTACGTCGTTTTCACCAACGCCTGCAGTAAATACAACCGCATCAACACCGCCCATAACTGCAGCGCAAAGACCGATTCTTTCCTTAACCTGATATTTGAACATTGAAAGTGCAGTCTGACATCTTTCTTTCATTTCAGTTTCGCAGGAGGATAAGTCACGGAAGTCGCTGCTTACTCCGGAAATACCGAGCATACCGGATTTCTTGTTGAGGATTGCAAGAACTTCACGAACGGAGAGGTTTTCTTTTTCTGCGATGAATTCAACGATTGCGGGGTCAATATCTCCGCTTCTTGTTCCCATTGCAACGCCGGCAAGAGGAGTGAAGCCCATGGTTGTTTCTATGGATTTTCCGTTTTTAACTGCGGAAATAGAAGAACCGTTACCAAGGTGACAGGTAATAATCTTAAGCTCTTCAATGGGTTTTCCGAGCATTTCTGCGGCTTTTCCTGCAACGTACTTATGAGAGGTTCCGTGGAAGCCGTATTTTCTTACCTTGTATTTTTCATAATATTCATAGGGAACAGCATAAAGATATGCATGCTTGGGCATTGTCTGATGGAAGGCTGTATCGAATACTGCAACCTGGGGAACTCCGGGCATAATTTCAGCACAAGCCTTGATTCCGGTGATGTTGGGAGGATTGTGAAGAGGAGCAAGTTCGATGCAAGCTTCAATCTTTTTAATAACTTCCTCGGTAACTATAACAGAATCGTCAAAGTATTCACCGGCGTGAACAACTCTGTGACCAACTGCATCAATTTCCTTCATATCGGAAATAACGCCGTGTTCCTTATCTGTGAGTGCATCGAGAACTGCTTTGATAGCATCCTGATGATCATTCATCTTCTGGTCAACCTCATAAGCATCCTTGCCTATGGGATTGTGCTTAAGCTTTCCGTCGATTCCGATTCTTTCAACGAGACCCTTTGCCATAATGTCGCCGGAATCCATATTGAGAAGCTGATACTTAAGAGAAGAGCTTCCTGCATTTATAACCAGTATTTTCATATCTTTCATTCCTTTCGTAATATTGGAATTGTATTAGTCCTGAGCCTGAGCCTGAACGCAGGTGATTGCAACAACGCCCACGATATCTTCAGCAGAGCATCCTCTGGAAAGATCGTTAACGGGCTTTGCAATACCCTGGGTAACAGGGCCGTAAGCTTCAGCTTTTCCGATTCTCTGAGCAAGCTTGTATCCGATGTTTCCTGCGTTAAGATCGGGGAATACAAGAACGTTTGCATGACCTGCAACAGTGCTTCCTTTAGCCTTTGATTCACCAACGGAGGGAACGATAGCAGCATCAAGCTGAAGCTCTCCGTCGAGGTTAAGCTCGGGAGCCTTTTCCTTTGCGAGTCTTGTTGCTTCAACAACCTTTTCGGTAAGAACAGAGTGAGCACTGCCGTATGTAGAATATGAAAGCATTGCAACGTTGGGTTCTTTTCCTGTAAGAGTTTTGAAGGATTTTGCAGAAGAGATAGCGATTTCGGAAAGTTCATCTGCATCGGGATTTTCAACGAGTCCGCTGTCTCCGAATACGAAAACTCCGTCAGAGCCTAAGGTCTTATCGGGGCATACAATTGCAAAGAATGCCGATACAAGCTTGGTTCCGGGAGCTGTTTTTAAAATCTGAAGTGAAGGTCTTAATACGTTTGAGGTAGAGTTAACAGCACCTGCAACCATACCGTCTGCAAGACCCTCTTTAACAAGCATAACGCCGTAGTAAAGGGTGTTTTTAAGAGTTTCTCTTGCCTTTTCGGGAGTCATTCCCTTAGCTTTTCTCATTTCGTAGAATTTATCTGCGAAAGCTTCGAAGTTTGCATCCTCTTCGGGGCAGATTACGGTTGCTTCGGAAATATCGTATCCCTTTGCAAGCTCAGCAATTTTTGCTTTGTCTCCAAGAAGAATAACCTTAGCGATTCCTTCCTTGATAATCTGATCTGCCGCAACGATTGTACGGATTTCTTCGCCCTCTGCGAGAACTATTGTTTTGATGCTTGTTTTTGCGCGTGCCTTGATATCATCGATAAAGGACATTTTACTCATCTCCTGTTATTAATATTCAAACAGATTTATTATATACTACTTGCCTTTCTTTTTCAAGTTTTTTTTTCTTTTTGTTGGAAATGTTGCAAGCTTTTTTATATAATCATCCGTTCAGTGTGTAATTTAATGATTTTTCTTCCTGATAATAAGAAAAAAGAGCGATACTGCAGCCAATGCCGCAAGGGAAACGGGTAAGCCGAAAATTGCACCGTAAATTACCCGAAGCTCCATAATCCTTACCTGAGTGAAAACGTGACAGAAGGTATTCACAACAGATGCGAAAAGAATGGAAGCACCAACTCCCGTAAGAGCGGTAAGTATTTCCGATTTTTCTGTTTTAATAAAGTATAAGAAAAGAATATAGCAGGGCCACGCAAAGAGGAACTCCTTGGTTCTGGGGCGTGCAATAAGCTTTTCGGTTATGAAATTTCTGAACCATATTTCCTCGAAGGGAATTTTTGCATTTCCGCTCCGGAAAAGATAAACGGCAATAACGGCAAGAGCGCAGATACCGAGTATTATATGAGAGGGCTTTATATCCTCTTTTCTTATTTTCGGAAGCTTTCTCATACCATATCCGCCCTCCGGTTTTCTTTCAAGGATTATAAAGAGTAAGCCGGAAAGAATGAGGGGCGCTGAAAGAGAGGTTTTTACTCCCTTGAAGGTAAGGGTATTGATATAATAATCGGTTCCCGAAAGAAGAGCAGACATAACCAGTCCGAGAATGCTGAGTAAAGCAACCGAAAAAATAATGTTTGCCGCTCCGAAAACGAAGCCCTTAAGCCTTGAACGGGTAAATACTGCGAATTCAACCGCCATCATAAGTGCAAAGCAGGGGGCAACCACCGCAAAGAGGGTAGAATAAAGAAGCATAACGCCGAAGGGCAGGAAGAAGGCTCCCAAAATCCCCAAAACGGCCGCCATAAGGATTATTCTTTCGATTTCTTTTTTTCTTTTTCCGAAGAAGAAAAAGGCGAATATGATTCCCATCACAGTCATAAGAAGCATTGCCGATGCTGAAATCAGTCTGAGGTTTGTATTATATCCGGAAAAATCAGGTGCTCTTTCTGTTGAAAATCCGAGCTCTGAGGCTCTTTGGGTGAATTTTTTTACGGCACGCTGCGTTCTTTCCGCTTTTTCAAAAAGATTATCCTCACCGTCATTAAGCTGACTTATATTGAAAAATCTGATGTTTCTGTCTGCAAGGGAATTAAGCATCTGATAATATCCGATGTCATAATCCGGGCGGTCAATATATGATGATTTGTAGGTTTTGAAGCATCTCTGGATTCTGCCCCGGGAGAGTCGGATGTATTCATCGTATCCGTCGGGCTTCTGATTTGAAAGCTGGGTGATTGTTTCGTTGAGAACAAGTATTCTTCCGGAATCCTTTAAAAGCTCACTCCATTCTCCGGGGGCTTCCGGGGTATAAGGGTATTTTGCTTCAACCTTTTCGTGCTTGGTGGGATTAAAATACTTAATATCGTATTCCTTTGAAATTTTTTCTATATATTTGCGGTAATTATCGTTAACAAATCCGTTATCCTCAAGACTTAAAGCAATGGGAAGCTCAGCTTTCTTTGCCGCTTCGAAAAGAGAAAGAGGAGGAGCAAAGGTGACTGCCTCGGGAGAGGTTATTTCCTTATGGATTTCAAAGCCGGTTTTTCCGTCTTTTTGAAAGACGGTGTAATCCGTATCGTTGTATTTTGAACGGAATGCGTTTAACATATATTCCGAAGCTTCCTTGCTTTTGCAAAGGATTATAAAACTGTTTCTTTCGTCACCGGTGTCACCGTATTCCTTTTTATATTCGGAATATGTATAGTAAGAAATAAGTCCTGCTTCCTTAAGGGACAAAGCATCAACCTCACGGATTAAAAGAGCATTTATTCCGCTCTTCTTATAATCCTCCAGAACATCCGTAAGCTCTTCTTCATCAAAAAGAGCCGCCACACAGTTAAGATTTAAGGCGGCGGTTAATGAAAGATTATTTTCCTCATAGCTGATTCTCGAAATAAGAGGAGAAACCAGAACTGAAAGTGCGATTGATACAGCAATAATAATTGAAATAATAAAGCTTTTTTTCAAAAGAATCATACCTTTCTAAAGCTTGCTCTGTTTTTCGGTGACCGTTTTTAGTATTCCGGTAAAGAAAAGAACTGCAATATATGTTATTCCGCATAATCCCAGCGGAAGAATGAATGCGATTTTTTCGGGGAGAAGGGAAATGTTGCGTGTAAGGAAATATACCCCAAGAGCAAGAATTCCTCCCAGAAGAATTTTAAGAAGATTCCTTCCGAGCTTTTTATCAAAATAATTCCCCGTAACACGAACCATCGCAAAGGCAATAAGAACTGAATAACCTGCGAAAAGCAGGGTAGTGGTAAGAGCAACGCCTATAACGCCTCCGCTTTTTACGGCAAACAAGTCCAGAAGCGCATTCAGGATTATAACAGCAACCGTTCCGAAAACCGTGTATTTGTATTTTCCTGCAAGATAAAGAACCTTGTTGAAAAGCTCCTGACAAACATAACCGAAAATACCGAGAACGTAAACGGTAAACAGGGAAGCGGTTGTTACGGTGAGCTCAGGCGTGAATTCGCCTCTTTCATATAAAAGACGGATTATATCTTCACCGAAGCAGCTGACCGTGAGAATAAAGGGAACGAAAATTGCAAAAAGCACGGTTATGATATATCCGATAAGCTTTTTAACATATCCGAGCTGACCTGCCTCGTAATTTTTGCAGATTGAAGGATAAGCCACGTTACTCATAGCTACCACAAAAACACTTGAAATAGTTATGAAAAGATTGGAGGCGTAGTTTATCGTAGTTGCTGCTCCGCTGTCAAAGCTTACGAATGCCTTGTCTATCATCAGACAGAACTGAAACATCATGCTCGAAATGAATATATAAAGCATTTCGGGGTTCTTATCCCCGGAATTCTTAAACGGGCTCATACTGAAAAGACGATAGCCCTTTGAATAGAAAGAGGGAAGCTGAATAACAATGTGAAGGAGCCATCCGATAGTGGTTACTACGCTTACGGTTGTTATATCAACTCCGTCAAAAAGAAGTGAAAGAATAATGATTGCGTTGAAAGGCAGACTCATAACCGAGGTTATGAAGAATACTCTGCAATTCTGAAGGATTCCCGAAATTATATATGCCAGCACAACGAAAATGCAGCTGGGGAGCATAATATACATTATTTTTATTGCCTGACCGTAAAGTGAAGGATTGAGTCCCGGCAGAAGAATTTTTACGAGCAGGGGAGCAGATAAATACATAACCGCCGTTGCGGGAATAAGAATGAGTGCGGTTTTTGTTATAAAAGCCGAAGCGTATTTCTTCTGAGCGTCGGGAGCAGAATTTGCGGGTTTGTTTAAGTTTTTGATAACAAGGGTGGAAAGAGCACCGCCTATACCCGTAAAAACAAGACTTGCCATACTGAAAATCTGGAAGTAAATATCTGTAAGCTCGGTAGCGCCGAAAACTGAGGCAAAAACGATATCGCGGAAAAACCCCACGCATTTTGCAATGAGAATTCCGATTACAACGAGAATATATGCTGCTCCGCTCACAAAAATCACTCCCTTCTTAACAATCCTTTCCATTAAATAATAATATACCACAATACGGAGAAATAATCAATTATTTTTTTAAAGGATTAAAATAATATGTGTTTTGTAACTTTCTATTGACTTTTTATCGGAAAACATTGTAAAATCACCATAGATGATTATAACGAAAAAAAGAAAGGCCTCCGTAAAACAGCGGATGAAGATAAAAATGAAAAACGTTGTTGAAGAAATCTTAAATGAATACAAAGCAATAAAATACGGGTATTTTAAAGGGGAGGATTCTCCTTTCAGGGGGCTTGCAAACGGAATATCAATTGTTGTTCCCTTGTCGGGCGGAGTGGTTGATACCATAACCGATGAGCCTTCAAAGACTTATTTCCAGCATTACAGAACAACCAATTCCTTTATAGATTCTCTCACCGAAAGAATTGTACTTGCTCTTATCGGAGCGGGTTATGACGGAGCGGCGATTCCCGCATCCCAGTCGGTGGAAGGGTATAACGGTCTTTTTGCTCATAAAACCGGTGCTGTAAGAGCCGGGCTCGGATATATAGGGAAAAGCGCTCTTTTTATTTCTGATGCATACGGGCCGAGGGTCAGACTCGGTACTGTTTTCACGAATATGCCCCTTGAGGTCAATTGCTTTGAACAGGAAGATAAATGCGGAGACTGCAAGGTTTGTATGATGAAATGCCC
>JAZQFU010000292.1:0-5065 GCA_045539675.1 Clostridia bacterium
TATTCATAAAGGGAACATTAACCGGAGATTTTTTTCCGTTAACACAGATTTCATTTTCTCCGATAACAGCCTTCATAGCCAGCTTACCGATTCTTACTACGGCAGCCTGCGCTTTATCGCTCCATGCAACGGTTCCGCCCAGAGCTTCACCCACGTATCTTAAAGGCACCATAATATGACCGTTATGAATTATTGGGGTAATCTCTTTATTATTAATATCAATAAATCCCGGTTCTCCGCTGTTTATTACCGCACCGCTTCCGCTCTTCATAAAAAGCCCTTCAGAAACTGCACCCTTCACATTATTCAGCTCACTCTTCGTAAGAGCGGAAACAGTAAGCTTATACATCATAGAGCCGTTACTGCTCCATCCGTTATAATAAATATTTCCGTCTCCTCCGATTACGAAATACTGCATGGATACCCGGGTATTTATAAACTCCATTGTATCGGGATCAAGAAGAATGAGCCATCCGTTACAAACCGTATAGAGATATCCGTTTTCATCCCAGTACATAGCGGCAATCTTAGACATGGTTCTTCTTGTATCAAACATTGTATCGGCAATCACGGATTTTTTTGTTTCAAGAGTTTCGGGATCAAGGCAGAAAATCGCCCCTGTGGTTACTCCCCAGATGTTTCCGTCCGGCCCGATTTCCATATCACCCATAACCTTATTCTTTATTGATGATCCGGGAATCTTTACTGCCGTTTTCTTAATAACCTTTCTCTTTTCAAGGTCAAAGGCGAAAACATATGCCTCGTCGCAGGGCAATGGCGATGCATTGATATATATACAGCTTCCGCCATAGATAATTCCGTCCTTATAGCAAAGAGCATCTATACTCTGACCCGGAACGACATCGTCATAAAAATCCAGCTTTCCGGTCTCTTTATCATATATGGCAATTCCACCGTCTGTATAGCCTTTATTGGGATAGGTTCCCATAACAATATAACGGTCTTCTGCAATACACATATCAAAGATTCTTTCCTGATGGTATTTTGAAAGATTGGAAAGCACCCTCGGATTGGAAGCGGATGGGCCCTCCTTCAGATTATACTCATAAAGCACGCCCTGAGTATAACAGCCCGCATAAGCGTAATCACCGTGAAGCTTAATTGTTTCGGTCTGAGTAGCAACGTATTTTATCTGCTCTCCGTTATCGGGATTATATGAAACAAGCTCATCTCCCATATATGAACCCATAAGAATTCTGTTTCCGAGACCGTTTTCCATATCCTGAATGGTTACTCCCACGGAAGGAAGGTCGTAATCAAGAAGAACGCTTTTTTTGGTTTCAAGATTAAGAGCTATAAGCGAATTATGACTTCTTGAGAAGAATACGAGTGATTCACCGGGAAGGTCTGCATTTCCGGGAATATTCATCCAGATTGAACCGGTATTGTTTCCGTAATATTTTACTCCCGTATCTTTGGTTTCAAAGGTTTTAAGATCAAGAGAAACAAGCCCTATATTATCAACCGAGGTATCCGTTGCTCCGGGAGGCTCCGCAATAAAATACACCTTTCCGTCCCTGACCGGCGACATATAGTGACCATAGGCTCTGCGATAGCTGAATACCCATTCTTCTTTTTCTGCATCAAAGATAAAAAGATAATACATTCCCGCTTCAAGCTTAACGGTACAGAAAAGAAGATTATCAATCTGATCCATCATATAGTATGCGGCAATTTTCCCCTCAATTCCGTATTTCTCAAGAGGATCGGGCATAACGGTTATTTCCCCGGTTTTCACATCCACCGAACGGAAATCGGTTCCGTTATCCTGACCGCCTGCATAAAGCTTACCGCCATAGTATCCCATACTCATAATATATTTTTCTCCGGGGAAAACATTGGGATATTCCTTTACAAGCTCAAGCTTTGAATTGAACTTATAAATGTTCGGCTTGGGGAAGCCGCCGAAATAGGTATTTCCCTCTTCATCAAAGCAAACTCCGTATGCGGCAGTAAGTCCGTCAATAACGCTGCCGCTGTCTGACATTTCCTTTGTATAAGGATTATACTTAAACAGGGAAATATATCCGTGAGGAACAAGATATATACATCCGTCTGCACCAATCCGATGACTCCAGGAGGTTTTGGTGTGATATCCGCTTGCAATCTCAAGAGACTTACTGTATTCCACTCTGCGGTCGGTGAGATTGTATGCAACAAAGGTCGCCGTAGGTCTTGAAGCAAGAGTGGTATACATCATATATTTTCCGTCTATAACATTGTATGCGCAATTTAAGATATCTTCTCTTTTAAGAGGCTCTCCAAGATAGGTTGACGGATATATATATCTGTCAAGAAGAGGCGGGTTTTCTTCTGCAAATACACTGAAGACTGATAAAAGAACACATATAATGAGTGTCAAAGAAATGAACCTGCTTATATTTTTCATTTATTCCGCCTCCTTTTCGGGATTTGATGAAAGCACGGGATATCCGTCTTCTCCTTTTTCAAACACAGGTGCTTCTGCGGTTCCGTTAAGAATTGAAATAACTTCATCAGAGTTAAGCTCTTCAAGGGTTACTTCCTTTGCATCGGTATTTGCACCGTAAGTTTCCGTTCCCTTCTTAACAAAATAAACATCCGTTATACTGATTTTCTGATTGTATGCAAGAATTCCGTTTGTGCAGACAGTTTCGGGAGCTGAATAGGAATTTCTTATTATTGCTGCCGCAGAGCCGGCACTTCCCGAAAATCCTCCCCCGTATTTTCCTGAAATACTTCCAACATTATAACAGTATTCAATCACGCAGCCTGCATCGATTCTTGCGGCAATTCCTCCTGCGTATCCTACTGCATTTATCGGACATTTATTAAAGCTTTCCGATACCGTTCCGAGGCATCTTCCCACCAGACCACCATACTGTCTTCCCGTATAGCCTGATGCATAGTTTCCGCATCCGGTTACGGTTCCTCTGGAATAACCGACTATTCCGCCTGCCCAGAATAACATATTGTCGTTGGGAGTTACCGTAGCACCGTAATTATCGCAATCTTCTATAATTCCGTCTGTTTCAAGTCTTCCTGAAATACCTCCAACATTCTGATAACCGGAAATATTTGCAGGAGTTCCGGATTTTATAAGGGAGCTTATCCTTGCATCCTTTCCGTTGACACAAGCCTTCACGCAGGGAGCAACCCCAACGATTCCTCCGGTATATGATACAAAGTTCTGCACGGAATCCTGAGCAGACTGATAATGGTTTTCCACCATGCCGTTATTCCCGCATTCCGTTACCTTTCCTGCGCCGCGGATAATTCCCGCAATTCCGCCAACATAGGAGCCTGCACCCGTAAGAACTGTATTTGAGGCGATAACATCACCGTTATTTATGCAGCCTGTGATTTCTCCTGAAGCATCACCGGCAATTCCACCGATTATTCCTGCTTCCGAGGTTACGGTTCCGTTAAACTCACAATCAGATATAACAGTATCTCCGTCTGCAAAGCCTGCAATTCCGCCGCCCATCGCTCCGTTTTTCAGATTCTCGCCCGAAAGAGTGAGAATGACAGAGCTTTCGCATCCTGTTATTTCACTTGCCGCCGCATATCCGCAGATTGAACCGGCATATACATCCGAGGCATTGACCGTTCCTTCAACCGAAACATTTTTAATCACGGCATTTGCGGTCTTACCGAAGAGAGCGGAATACTTTCCGCCGTCAATATTCAAGGTTATCTTTTCACCGTTTCCGTCATATTCGCCTTCAAAGGTGTATTCTGAGGCTTCGGTTATTTCAAAGGAAGCACTCTGAAGATATGACGAAGACGGATTCTCAGATATATTCTTAAAATGTCTTTCGCAGGCTATAAGATAGGGAGCTTCTTCTGTTCCGTTTCCGCCGGCGTAAAGAAGAGACTCGTTGATAATCTGAATATCTTCACCTTTTCTTGCAATAAACACATATGAAGCTTCCGAAATTCCGTTTTCATCAGATACAAATCCGGTTATATCAAGGGGAGACACGGGATTTTCAAAGCTTTTGCTTTCATCCGCTTTTTTGACAGAAATAAGACTTATTCCTTCAGGAAATTCGAGAGAGTATTTTTCCGTTCCGTCAGCACCTGATGAAAACACAAGCTTCATTCCAAGATCTGTGGAGCTTTCGGGATCGAATATGCGGTATTCAAAGCTATATGGCTCGGAATAATCAGAGGTTCTGTATGAGCCCTTTCCTATTGCCCTTACGGAAACTGAAAGCTCAATACTGCTTTCCACGGAATCCATTGTAAGCTCAGCGGCATATTCCGATATATCTGCTTCTTCAGAAGTAATGGTGCCGGTCACGGTATTTTCTCCGTCTGAAACTGATATTTCATATTCCTTTGCATAACGCACCTCAGTCCAGCTTAAGACGTTATTCTCAAAAAGCTTGATTACGGGAGCATTAAGCTTCACATACGACGGAGCACCCGAAGAAGAGCCGCCGCCTCCGCCGCCGGAGGGTTTTCTGCCCGAAGAAGCTGAATTCGAAACCGTCATTCCGCTTATATCACCGCTTGTATTTTTATCTGCGGCAACTTCTTCCTTTTCTTCTTTTTTCTCATTTGCACTGATAATTGCGGAAACAACCGCAAATGCTTCACAACGCTTCATCACGTTTTCAGCACGGAAGCTTCCGTCTTCATAACCCTTGATAAAGCCTTTTTCACACATTGCACCAATTTCATTTTTTGCCCACGAGGGAATTTCATCGGTAAATTCCTTAACAGTCTCGGATGCCTCAAGTCCCATTATTCTTGCAAGAATAACCGCACCTTCAGCACGGGTAAGAGTCTTTTCGGGGTTTGCATTACCCTTTTCATCTCCCTTTAAGTAACCTGCCTTACGTGCCTTCATAAATTCACCGTGGTACCAGCTTTTTTCATCAACATCGGGAAAGCCTTCTGCACCGGCATCGGTAAATCCGAATGTGCTGTTGACTGTTTTAACAAATTCGCTTCTTTTTATGAGTCCTTCGGGATTTATATTTCCGTTTTCATCGCCCTTCACTATTCCCTTTTCAGAAAGAAGTTTTATCTGCGTTTCCGCCCAGTGACCTTCAAT
>JAZQFU010000293.1:0-6136 GCA_045539675.1 Clostridia bacterium
CTTCCCAAGCCTGCCCAGAACAACAGCTTTACCAGCAGGCTCAAGCGACTGCTGAAAATCTAAAAAACTGCAACGGACGGGAAAAATCCCGTCCGTTTGGAATTCCCGTGGCTATTTCAAAGCTTATTGCAGAGTATAATGCCAAAGGGAAGATAAAAGAAGCCGGCGCAGTTCTTAAGGTTTCAACGGTGCTTCTGTCTGTCGTGGGTGCTGTCGGCACTCTCGTGCTTATTCTGGGCGCAGGGCTCTTTTCTCATATGCTCGGAGTTGACGGTGCAAGGCTTTGCATTATTGCCCTTGCTCCCAGTCTTTTCTTTGTATGCATTTCATCGGTATACAGAGGGTATTTCCAGGGTGAGCAGAATATGCTTCCCACGGCTCTGAGTGAGGTAATAGAAGCTATATTTAAGCTTTTTGTCGGGCTTGCGGCGGCGGGACTTTTTATCCGCTACGGTGCGGATAAAGCGGCGGCAGGCGGAATTCTGGGTGTTACCACAGGTGCGCTTTTCAGCGCAGTTTTCCTTCTTTTTTACTATAAATTCAAGAAGAAAAATAAGCCCGTATCTCCTGCTCTTGAAAAAAGCGAGCTTAAGGAAATTTTAAAACGCCTTGTTGTTATTGCCGTGCCCATAACCATAGGCTCTTCGGTATTTACTCTCACCAGCTCAATAGATACCGTTATGGTTTTAAGAAGGCTTCAGGCAATAGGCTTTGATGAAAAAACAGCTACCGAAATGTTCGGCTACTATTCGGGCTATGCAATAACCTTATTCAATCTTCCCTCAACCGTAATTGTAGGATTAAGCATAAGCGTTGTGCCTGCTGTGGCAGCGGCTCTTGCAAGGGGTGAGGTGAAAGAGGGAGCGGAAATTACCGCATCTTCAACGAGAATAACCTGGCAGCTTGCACTTCCTGCGGGAATCGGAATGGCGGTTCTTGCTTCTCCCATAATGAAGCTTCTTTATCCCACGGCGGATTTTATAATTCCCGTTCATCCTGCACTTGAAACGGTGGACTGGGGAATATTTAATTTTCTCCTGAGCGGTGGGGATGCAACAAGGCTTCTTACCATGCTCGGACTTGGAATTCCTCTTGTCTGCACAACTCTTGTTACCAATTCGGTGCTTCAGGCAACGGGTAAGGTATGGCTTCCCGTTATAAATATGTTTATCGGCGGAACCGCGAAGGTTATTGCCAACTATATTTTAGTCGGAATTCCCGCTCTTAATATTATGGGTGCTCCCATAAGCACAACTCTTTGTTATTTCCTTGTAACCGTGCTTAATCTTATGGCAATAAATAAGGTTATGAAGCCCCGTTACGGAATAGGTGCTACGTTAATTAAGCCGGCGGTTTCGGTTATTGCAATGGGAATCGGTGCAAGTATTATATATTCGCTTTGTGCTGAGAGTCTGGGGAATACTCTCTCAATCGGCGTTTCAATCTGTATTGCAGTGCTTGTTTATTTTGCTCTTATGCTTATTTTAAAGGGCTTTAAAAAGACGGATATTGCTCTTCTGCCAAAGGGAGAAAAGCTTGCCGGTCTTGCAGGAAAATTTCTGTCGTAAGGAGATAGCTTTGATGTATAAAGAAAACTATAGCTTTGATGACCTTCTTGAAATAATAAAAATGCTCCGCGGAGAAAACGGATGCGAATGGGATAAGGCGCAGACTCATGATTCCCTGCTTCGTTATCTTGTTGAAGAAGCATACGAATTTATTGAAGCGGCAAGAGAAAAGGATGCCGCAAAAATGGCGGATGAGCTAGGAGACGTGCTTTTGCAGGTCACCCTTCATGCAAGAATAGGCGAAGAGGAAAATACCTTTTCCATGCAGGACGTTATAAATGCAGTTTCACGCAAGATGGTTTACCGCCATCCCCACGTTTTTTCCGATGCCAAAGCAGACAGCGTTGAGCAGGTGCTTTCAAACTGGGAGGAGCTTAAGAAAAAAGAAAAGGGAATGAAAACCCAGAAGGAGGTTTTCAGCGAGGTTTCAAAAGGGCTTCCCGCCCTTCTGCGTGCGCAGAAGATTCTCGAAAAGGGTAAAAAAACTTCCGTGATTTCAGCCTTAAGAGAAGAGGCAAAGCAGAAATTCTCTTCCGATGCCGATAAAAATGAGAAATATAAAATGGCAGGCAGAGCAATCCTTGAGGCAATTGCCTGGGCGGTATCCGAGGATATAAATGTTGAAATGTGTCTTAATGACTGCATTGATGAAATTATTGAGAAGTGCGAATAGAAAATCGAAAAAAAGGCAACAGCGAAAATGCTGTTGTCTCAGACTGTCGAAAAAGTCGGTCTACCGCAAGAAATCAAGTCTTCTCCTTGATGAGAAGGTGTCAGCGTAAGCTGATGGATGAGGTGTGGTTTGCTTAAAAAGTGATAATTTAAAACCCGTGAAAACATCGAGGTTCCACGGGTTTTTGCTTGCTTTTTGCCAAAATGAGCCTTGCCGTACCATCGTACTGTCTGCATTCATTTTGACGAAATATACCTCCCTTTTTCGAAATCTGCCAGCGTGTCGATAGGTTTATCGACACGCTGAGGCAACAGCGAAAAGGCTGTTGTCTTTTTTTGACAAAAGTAGACAAAAATCCTTCAAGGATTTTTTTTTATTGCGGCGAATATACTTTTGAGGAGGTATGAATATGGATATAAAATTCTCGTCGGAGGGGGTAATTCTTGAGGCAAAGCTTTTCGGAGAGCTTGACCATCATAGCGCCAGAGCCGCAAGAGAAAAAACTGATATGATGATTAACTGCGGAGTTTATGACAGGTTGATTCTTGATTTTACGGGCCTTACATTTATGGATAGCTCAGGCATTTCATTTATTATGGGAAGAGTAAAGCTTCTCGCTCCTCTGGGCGGAAGAGTTACCGTAATAACATCGGATGAAAAAATATCAAGAATAATAAAACTATCGGGAATCGGTAAATACGCAGACCTTGAGGAAAGGGAGGTATGATAATGGAAATACTCAATGAAACCGTAATTCTTATGCTCAGTAAATCGGTAAATGAATCCTATGCCAGAGTGGCAACCGCTGCATTCTTTTCTCAGCTTGATCCGACGGTGGGGGAGCTTGCCGATATTAAAACCGCCGTATCTGAGGCTGTAACAAACTCTATTATTCACGGCTACGGAGATAACGTAGGCCCCGTGGAGATAAGTCTTCGTATTTTTTCAGACAGAACGGTGGAAATATCTGTTAAGGATACGGGAAAGGGAATAGAAAATATAGAAATGGCAAGACAGCCTCTTTTTACAACGGGAAATCCGGAAGAGAGGTCAGGCATGGGCTTTACCGTTATGGAAAGCTTTATGGATTCGCTGAAGGTGGTTTCCGAAAAGGGTGAGGGAACCAGAGTTATTATGCGTAAAAAGCTTGAACCGAGGGGAGGATTGAATTGAGCATTGCCTCCGGGGAAACCGAATTATTAAGAAAGGCTCAGTCGGGAGATGCCAAATGCCGCGAAAGAGTTATAGTTGAAAATATGGGACTTGTACGCAGTATTGCAAAAAGATTTTCCGGCAGAGGCTGTGATATGGAGGATGTTGTTCAGCTTGGAACCGTAGGTCTTTTCAAAGCCATGGAAAAATTTGATTTTTCATACGGGGTAAGGTTTTCTACATATGCGGTTCCGCTTATAACCGGGGAGATAAAAAGATTTTTAAGAGATAACGGTGCAATCAGAGTTTCAAGGGCAACCAGGGAGCTTTCGTTTAAAATAGAGGAGGAAGCGAGAAAATTTGAGTCGGAAAACGGGCGGTCTCCGGCTGTTTCCGAGCTTGCCGGAATTCTTAAGGTAAGTGAAGATGATATTATTTTTGCCGTTTCTTCACGTGAAGCGGTTGCATCCCTTGATGAAATTATGTCGGACAGCGATGGCTTAAGCCGTATGGAAAAAATACCTGATAACAAAGCGGAGAGCGAGGAGGAAATAACAGATAAAATACTTATTGAGAAGCTTATGGAGACTCTGCCCGAAAGGGAAAAAATCATAATCCGTGCGAGATATTTTGAGGGAATAACCCAGACGGAGACTGCAAAGCTTCTGGGAATCTCACAGGTGCAGATTTCCAGGCTTGAAAAAAGAGCCCTTGCTTCCTTAAGGGAAAAATGCATAAACCTTTACTGACGGGAAATAATATTCCGGAAGGAAGTGGTAAAATGAAGCATATGACGGTTAAGGAATACGGGAAATTTGCTGAAAGGATTACTCCCGGCTCGTCGGTTCTTTCGAAGCTTTTCAGAGCATTTGTTTCCGGCGGACTTATCTGTACTCTGGGACAAGCTTTTTCAGAGCTTTATACTTACAGCGGTATGCCGAAGGATGAAGCATCGGCACTTACCTCTGTGACTATGATTTTTTTAGGCGGTCTCCTCACGGCATTGGATATATATGACGATCTGGCGAAATTTGCAGGAGCCGGCACTCTTATTCCCATAACAGGCTTTGCTAATTCAATTGTATCTCCGGCAATAGAATTCAAAAGTGAGGGAATTGTAACGGGTGTAGGTGCAAATATGTTTAAGATTGCAGGGCCTGTGCTTGTTTACGGAATTTTCGCCTCTGTATTATGCGGTCTTATTTATTACGGAGGAGGGCTTCTGTGAAGAAAAAAGGAAAACAAACGGTAGTATTTGAAAATCCGCCTCTCATACGGGGCTTCGGCTCAGCTGTGGGAAAAAAAGAGGGCGAGGGGCCTTTGAAGAAGTATTTTGATTGTATTTCCTCTGATGACCGTTTCGGAGAAGCTACCTGGGAAAAGGCGGAAAGCCGTTTTATTTCGGAAAGTGTGAGAACGGCTGTAAGAAAAAGCGGTATGAAGCTTGCGGATGCAGATTATATTTTCTGCGGAGATTTGCTTAATCAGTGTGCCGGAAGTAATTTTGCCGTCCGTGAACTGGGTATTCCCTTTTTCGGGCTTTACGGTGCCTGCTCAACTATGGCGGAGGCACTACTTCTGGGAGCAATGGCTATAGACGGAGACTTTGGTGAAAATGTTGTTTCCGTAACCTCATCCCATTTCTGTTCATCTGAAAGACAGTTCAGATTTCCTCTTGAATACGGGGGAAGCAGACCTGCCTCCTCTCAATGGACGGTAACCGGCTCGGGAGCCGTTGTTTTATCATCGGTTGAGGGAAAAGTGAAAATACCCTCCGCAACGGTGGGAAAAATTGTAGATCTGGGAATAACCGATGCAAATAATATGGGAGCCGCAATGGCGCCGGCGGCGATGGATACCGTAATTACCCATTTTGAAGATACGGGCAGGGATTTTAAGGATTTTGATATGATTTTTACGGGAGATCTCGGTAACGTGGGTCATGAAATTCTTGGTAGCCTTTTTTCGGAAGACGGATATTCTGCGAGGGGAAGGCTTTCCGATTGCGGACTTATAATCTTTGACCGTGAAAAGCAGGATGTTCATTCGGGAGGAAGCGGATGCGGTTGCTCTGCCTCGGTGCTTACCTCTTATATATTGAATGAAATGCTTTCCGGATCTTTTAAGAGGGTTCTTTTTGTGGGAACGGGTGCTCTTATGAGTCCGGTGCTTACGGGGCAGGGAGAATCAATTCCCGGTATTGCTCATGCCATAGAGCTGGAGGTGTAAATATGGAATTTGCTGCAGCATTTATAACCGGCGGAATACTTTGTGCCGCAGGTCAGCTTCTCATAGATTTAACCAAGCTTACTCCTGCGAGAATTCTGACGGTTTATGTAGTTGCCGGCACCGTTCTTACGGTGCTTGGAGTGTATGAACCCATTGTTGAATTCGGTGGAGCGGGGGCGACCGTTCCCTTAAGCGGCTTCGGATATACTCTCGGAAAGGGAGTTATGAAGGCTGTTGAGGAATCCGGATTTGCCGGAGCTTTTTCGGGAGGTGTTACCGCCGCTTCGGCGGGAATAGCCGCCGCAGTATTTTTCGGACTTTTATTTGCCCTGATTTTTAAATCAAGGGCAAAATAAAGGCCCATACATAAATAATCTCAAGGTATCTTTTATTATAATGAGTGAATACAGCCGACGGAGATATCGTCCGGGTGGTTTTATAAGGTTAGAAGTCCGGTTTTCTTGCTTTTAAAAGAAACCGGATATTTTTGTATAATAAAAAACCACATAATCTA
>JAZQFU010000294.1:0-3573 GCA_045539675.1 Clostridia bacterium
ACCGCTGGAATATTGAAGATGGTATTCCTGAAAGGTGGCAGAGGTTTAATATTTCCGGTAACAAAGCAGAAAGAATATACAATACAATAAAGTAAAGAATCACAGTGTTCCGGAAGGAACACGGGGATTTTAGCGTGTCGATAAACTTATCGACACGCTTTCAGATTTCAAAATCAGTTTTCATAAGTTGTAGTCGCTATATTACGGTAGCGTCGGAAAGGCGTATACGAATACGGAAGTCTTTCTGCTTCAAGCTCTTCAATGCACTCTATACTTCCGGAGAGATATGCCTCAAGTCTTTCCACAGCAGTTTCAATTCTGGCTTCAAGCGCCGCATAGCGCTTTTCAATAACCTCCCAGCCGAAAGGACGGTAATCTCTGAACCATATATCTTTATGGAGTCCGTGCGTTACGCAAACAGCAGGAAGAAGCTTTTCTTCAAAAACCGACTTAAGTTCAGACAACAAGCATTTGTTATTTTCCTTATATGCATTTACAAGTCTTTCTGAAACATAACATTTGTATTCAAGACATTTAAAAATATTATATATAAACGTATAATCGTTCTGCCACTTACCTTCATTTTCAGAAAGCTGTTTAAAGTATTCCGCCTTTTCACCATAATGTGCACTCATTGGTTCAAGTGCAAGGTTATAATCAAGCTGACCCAGAAGAACATCCTGCCAGAAATTAGCCTTACCCTTGAATCTGATTTTAAAGCTTTCATATTCCCGGCTGCCGTCATTAATATTCTGATAAGCAGTCATCTCTACAAAAGCCTCGGCAGAAGCTCCGGTTATTGCTTCAAATCTGTCTTTAAAATTCTCCTCATTACCGTAAGCATATTCTGCAGCAAGCTGAGCTGTAAGAAGACCGTAAAAATGATTACATTCGTTACCGTCGTCTCCCCATATTGTTATAATTGCTTCATTAACATCATATTTTTTACATGCCTCCATGGCAAGTGCCGTACATTCAATAGCATATTCCGTTTCCGGAAGATGACCTGACCAGGTCCAGCTTCCTCCGTAGAAAATAAACTCCCTGCCAAGTTCACGGTGCTTTTTCATCATATAGTCATCGCATCCGTAACCCTCACCGTAGTGCCAGTAGCAAATAACGGCATTTTCGGGAATCATATTCTTGACTTCTTCGGTAATAACAGCTTCTTCATCGTAATAATAGTGCCTTTTGGAAGCATGATTGAAAAACATATCACTTGAGGTTATACCTCTTAAACCAAGCTTATCAGCAATTTTAAATACTCTCTTAAGATGCCTTAAGAAAATATCTTTTGCAGGCTCATATCCGTTTACTTTAAGAAAGTTACCAAGTCCGAGGGTATGGGTTTCATCCATACCAAGAAATATGGTTTTTGTTCTGAATGACTCCATAACATTTGTAATCATCGACTCAATAAATTCATAGGTTTTATCATTATCCACAAGAATTTCAGCGACTGTATCCCTTATATCCGCAGCTTCATCCCATTGCATATACTGCCAGTGATGACCAAGCACCTGAATGGAAGGAATAACCTCTATTCCGTAATTAAAACCAATAACATCTATTGTTTTAAGCTCATCCTTCGTATATCCGCCTCTCATATATCCGAAATACTTTCTTTCGGGAAGCTTGAACATATCTTCAATATAAAGATAAAGCTTATCCATTCCCATAAGAGCCATATAGCTCATAAACCGTTTTATTGCATTAAAATTAAGTGCGCCGTTTCTTGAAAAATCCACCTGAATTCCGACATGCTTTATAAACTTTTTTTCTTCAACTGAAAAGGATTCCTCATTGCATCTTTCAGAAATTATTCCAAGAGCACGAAAAAAATATGCCTTTTCGGTAAACGAAATAAAGCATTCCTTACCGTCTTTCTTTATCAGATTCTTATCTCCCTGCTCTGCCGTTATATGTATCTCATCCTGCAGTGTAATATAATCAGAAATCAATTCTATTCCGCCGGTAAGCTCATTGGGGATATTAATAAATTTAAACATAATGCTTCTCCTTTTTGTATAACATCAAAATTGCTGATGCTTCAATTTACGTCGAAATTATAACACATAATTCTGATTAAGTCAATTAATATAAAAAATGATTATATAACCAAAAGGGAGCGCCTTTGCGACGCTCCCGCTTTCAAGCTATTTATCACTCTTTATAAGACCAATCCAGTCAAATATACATCTTCCTTCATCAAGATTCATAAAGGTAATACGGTTAGGTCCTTTTTTCAGTTCAAGACCGCATTTTACCCTGATTCCCTGGAGATCGCTGTATACCGGTGTGGCAGGAACTACGAATGTTCCGATTGTATCACCAAATATCAGTGCTTTTTCAGAAGTTGCCATACTGACCGTTGAAAGCGACATAGCAAAATCATATTTTCCGTCTTCGGGAACATTAAGCTCATAGGTTATTGTTTCCATAGGAGCAACAAAGCTCTGAAGGGTATTGTTGTTTATTCTTTCCCAGTAAGTAACCTTACCGCCCTTACCGCCGGCAACAAAATCAGTTGCACGCACCTGAGAATCAAGAAGCTTTTCAGTAACCGTCTGGTCTTCATCAGCAACAACAGTATATTTATTATCTCCCACATCTCTTATTACAAGCTCGGGATTATCTCCGTGCACATAGAAAGAAATTTTACCTGAAATATTGGCAATACCGCCAACCTCAAGAGAATCTGAAGAAACTCCGTTCATTTCCTGAACGAGATAAATTCCGTTATATTCATCCATCCAGTAATCGCAGGTAAGCTTTCCGTTAATATCGTATTCGCTTTCGAAAGGAATCTCTTTCGTTTTTCCGTTTACGGTTATTTTGAAGGTACCGCTTCCTTGTTTTCCTGCAAGCTCCTTTTTATCTGTATAGAGAATATAATAGAAGGGATATACCTTTGCCGTGATGTAGCCATCCTGATAGTTCCATAAAAGACCTGCGTGATTCGTTCCTTCTTCAATATTTATAAGCTTGTTATCATCCTGCTTTATAAGCTTTCCGGGCTTTTCGGATACTGCAATTTTCACATTCGCATCCTCTTCAAGAGAAGATATTACTATTTCCTCATTACCGGAAGCAACAGAAACCGGAACATCGGAGGAGAATATTTCCCTGCCGTCAATCACAGCGAGAGTTCCGTTAACCATCATGGCAGAACGGCTGTTATATACAAATGCATCTGCGGAAAATTCAATTCCGTCTTTGGTAATTATCTTTTCCTTATCGGTCAGATTAATATAACATACAGTACCGTCCTCAAAGGAAAGCTTAATATAATCTTCAAAGCTTTCTTCCTTTACATTTCTTGCTCTTGTGCCCGTTCTGTGTAAATCAATTGTTGTAACAAGCTTGGTCTCGTCAACTAAGCCGGTCTGATAGAAGAGTCTTTTATCGGGGGCATTATCAAGGTCAGCACGGCCGGGTGCTTTCTGCAGGTCGGGGCCTGCGAAATAGTCAATATAGTTTGCCTCAATCCCCTTCGGATAGTGGCTTCTTACCTCAGCAGTAGCCTTGCCCTGAACGATTTGTGCCTGAGTTGTATCTCCGTAGAAGCTTATA
>JAZQFU010000295.1:0-2590 GCA_045539675.1 Clostridia bacterium
TCCTTATCAAACTGGGTGAATACCAGGTTCCAGAATTCAACATAACGGTCACAGTCACAGCCAAGCTTACAGTCAGGCTTACCGCATCCGCATTCTTCTCCCCTGTCAAAATAAATTTCCGAACAGGGACCGCAGGGACCCTGACCGATTTCCCAGAAGTTATCTTCCTTGCCCATACGAACAACTCTGTCGGGAGAAACACCGACCTTCTTAGTCCAGATATCAAAAGCTTCGTCATCATCAAGATAGATGGTTACCCAAAGCTTATCAACGGGCATTTTAAGGTCTTCGGTAAGGAATTCCCAAGCCCAGGGAATAACCTCTTCTTTAAAATAGTCTCCAAAGGAAAAGTTACCCAGCATTTCAAAGAAGGTTCCGTGACGGGCAGTTTTTCCAACATTATCAATATCGGGAGTTCTTATACATTTCTGACAGGTTGTTACTCTCTTTCTGGGAGGAACAAGCTCGCCTGTAAAGTATTTCTTCAAGGGTGCCATTCCTGCATTAATAAGAAGAAGAGAGGGATCGTTTTCGGGAACAAGAGAAAAGCTCTTCATTCTTAAGTGATCTTTGGATTCAAAAAACTTAAGATAGCGCTCTCTTATTTCATTCAAGCCTAATTTTTCCATATATTTTCACTTCCATACACAATTTTTTACCATTATATCAAATTTAAAGATAAAATTCAATGCTTTTTATTAAATAATTAAAAAAAGCTTTGCATAAGCAAAGCAGCCTTATTTGAAACTTAAAAAGTTTCAGTAATAAGTAAAAATTCATCCGCACACTAAGGTCGAGAGTGACAATACCGAACAATAATGATGCGTCTCCTTGTTAATGAAGCATCGCCTACGGCGATATGATGCATTTGCTTCCAAATATGATGTTGCTCATTTTATTCGCAATGATGCGATGTTTGCACAAAAGCATTAGGCAAAGCCGACATCATTTCCGAAGGAAACATCATTAGCGTTAGCATCATCATTTGCCGAAGGCAAACATCATTGAAAAAGCGAATGATTTAGATGCAAGGGTTTTAGTGATATTCCAACTTCGTTGGAGTGATATTTTTGATAAATTAAAAGTGATATTGAAACCTTCGGTTTCAGTGATATTATATTTGCCCTTAAACTGTGCGAAGCACAATATCACTTGGCATAAGCCAAATAACACTGCGTAGCAATATAACTTGCCGTAGGCAAATATAACTGAAAAAACGACTTGTCGAAACAAGTCGTTTTTTCTGGTAGCGGCAGACGGATTTGAACCATCGACACTGCGGGTATGAACCGCATGCTCTAGCCAACTGAGCTATGCCGCCGTACACGACATATTATAAACTATTATATTTCAAATGTCAAGACTTTTTTTCAAAATTTTTTATTTTCTTTCCCAGTCGTTTATTTCCTTAAGCACGTTATAGAAATTCACATAGCTTTCATATCTGGAAGAAGCGATTTTCCCTTCTGCTACTGCGTTTTTGATTCCGCAATCCTTTTCTCCCATATGAACACAGTCACAAAATCTGCATTCGGATGCATACTTCTTAAACTCAGTAAAAAGTGAAGGCAGCTCCTCTTTGGTGAGTGTTTCTATGCTTAAACCGGAAAAGCCCGGAGTATCTGCAATATAGCAGTTTTCTTTAAGTTCAAAAAGCTCGGTATGACGGGTGGTATGCTTTCCTCTTGAAAGCTTTTTACTCACACTTCCCGTCTCGGAAATCTCTTCATTTTTGATTTTATTTAAAATGCTTGATTTCCCTACCCCGGAGAAGCCTGCCACAGCCGTTATTCCTTCACCGATAATCTCTTTAAGCTCATCTATTCCCCTGCCCTCACCTGCGCTGGTCAGATATATTTTATATCCGGTGCCTTTATATTGTTCTGCAAGTTTTTCACCGCTTTTCAGATCTGTTTTATTAAAGCAGAGAACAGGTGTTATTCCGTAATGCTCACACATAACGGTCATTTTATCAATAAAGACCGTATCGGGCGCCGGAGATTTCAGCGCCGATACGATTATAAGTCTGTCTATATTTGCCACAGGCGGTCTTACTATTTTATTTTTTCTGGGATATATTTTTTCAACATATCCCTCAAGAAGCTCCTCCGAAACAATACGAATATCAACCGTATCACCAACAAAAGGTGTTTCTCCGGAATTTCTGAAGCCACCTTTTGCACGGCAGCTTATTACTCTGCCGTCGGCAAGCTTAACATAATAGAATCCGCCAAGGCTTTTTACTATAAGTCCCTTTTCCATATCAGAAGGTTACCTTCTGGGTTCTTACAAGCAGACCGTCCTGATAAACCTCAACGTTTGAAGTGCCCATTCCGTAAAGAGTCACGGTAAGAGTTCCCTGAGAAGTGCTCACAGTTTTATCATATACGGTTGTTCCGCCCTGTTTAACAATAATGCTGACCTTTTCCTTATTTGAGGGCAGGCTGATATTAAGGTTATACGACTTACTCTGAGGAGGATTATTTTCATTGCTTCCGCCATTTCCGGACGGGGTATCGTCTGCAGAAGGATTTACCGGATCGGGATTCTTTGCAGGTTCATCCCCGGACTCATTCTTTTTATCATCATC
>JAZQFU010000296.1:0-2291 GCA_045539675.1 Clostridia bacterium
TGAGGTTGTTCCCGAAAAGACAACTATTACTCTTCTTTCAGATGAAAACGGAGTAAGAAAATATAAGATTCACTTAAATGAGTTTGATAAGAATACTTCCTGGTCTGCAACAAACGGAACCGCTAAGTTTACCTTAGGTAAGCTTACCGTAAGAAGCTATGGCTCAGGTTCAATTTCTGTTCTTCCCACCGGACTTCTCGTGATGAAGCACGACGCTAGCGCAGAAAACCTTGCAAAAGAGATTCCCACCGTTCCAGGTCAGGTTGCACTCTTTGATATCGTTCCTCCTATGAACGATCTTACTGTTGAAATCGCATTCAACAACAGCATTGTAAATACAGAGAAAACCTATCAGGATATGACTCTTACCGTTTCCGGCGGAGACCTTAAGGAAAATCTCGTATATGCAATCGGCAAGGATGTTCCCGGCGTTGTATTTGATGAAGCTACCTGCACTTATACAGTAGCAATCAAAGATACTCTTACCGAAGATGTTGCATATAACGTTGAAGTTACCGGTGCAGGCTACAGAACTGCTCGTTATACCGTTAATATGAGAACCGATAAGAAGGTATTATTCTGGAATAACGTTAAGGATACCGCAAAGTTTATGGAAGAATCAGCAGAGGGCAATAAGGCTCCTGCAACCGTTAACTACCTTGCCGGCGATATCGTTAAGGATAACATCATCAATATCTATGATCTTTCCGCTGTAGTTTCTTACTTTGGTGAAGAAGGACTCAATAAGGATGTTAATCCCGGATATGCTAAATACGATCTTAACAGAGACGGAAAAATCGACTCCAAAGACGTAGCATATGTACTTGTTTCCTGGGGTAAATAATCTGTTCTGAAGTCGTTAAAATTGCGAAGAACGCAGAAAACAAAAATTAATATTATTATAAAAATCGTTTCTTAACTGTCACACAGAGTTATTGATGCGGTGTTTTATAAGGTAAAAACCGCAGGCGGTTTTTGGAATTTATGTTTTCTGCTATGTCTGAATTTTCCCTCTCGCAGTATACACATACAGCTTCGGGCAAAATTCAAACATTCTTCATCAATTTTTCCTGCCTTCAGAGGAAGGCGTTAAAATTGCAAAGAACCAAAAGATTAAATAAAAGAGCGGGGAGTAAGCTCCCCCTCTTTCAATGGGCATTTTGAAAGTGCCTATTGAAAGAGCTGAAATTTGTTTGTATTTATAAAAAGGAGAGATATAAAATGCAGAAAAGAATCACAGCCTTGTTGGTAAGCATTATGATTGTTCTTACTATGCTTCCTTTCGGTACGGTATTTGCCGATGAAGGCGCGACTGCGCCTGCAAAGATTCCCCAGGATGCGCGAAGAGCTTATCTTCATGCAAGAGGAGTGAACCCTACCGTTACAGAGAACTTAAGTTATGCATACCGCGATGAGGTTGTCAATGTATATTTTGCGGTTGACAATCCAAATAAGGGAAGATATATAACCGATGACTCTGCAACCGATGAAGAGCTTAAAATGATTGCCGATAAAAGGGAAGAGGCTCTTTCAAAGGCGTATGCGGAATATGAGGAAAAGGCGGAGAAATACTCCGTTAAGGCAGTTTCCGATGCACTTCTTGAGCTTGAAAAGCTTAAGGATGATACTCTTTCCGTTGAAGAAAAGGATGCTATAAGGGAAAAATACAAAAAATGGCTTTCCGATGGCGATGTGTTTGATTCCGCTGCTTATAAGGCAGATGAGAAAAAAGACTATATAGATACTATGGCTGAAGCTTCTGCAGACAGAGTGGAGGATGTTATCCGTCACGCAGAGCCGCAGAACGATATGAACGGCTTTACCATTAAGATTTACTATGACTATACCTTCTTTGATCTTGCTGCTGAAGAAACTTCACCGATAAACTTCAAAGTTCCGAATGAATCAGGTAACAGCGAGCAGTCTCAGGTTAAACCTGATGCATCAAACGAATTAGAAGATGTTCCCGATAAGGGCGCATATTTCTATGAAATAGATCCCGGATTTAAGAAAATAGAAGGCACAAATATTGCAGAAGCATATGTGACTGTTTTTTATACCGGTTCCTTCCTGCCTATGGAAAAAGAAGAGCTTGATGCAGAAGGAAATCCCATTGAGAAATGGTATAATATCTGTGCGCTTCCCCTTATTCCCAGAAAAACCGGAAGCAGTATGGTTTATGTTGATATGAACAGCGGAGATGAGCATGAGCTTACTCTCTTTGCCAAAGACGTTGTTGAACCCGGATATGAAGCAACCTTTAAGATTGACCCGGTAAACAGTCTTTATCA
>JAZQFU010000297.1:0-2448 GCA_045539675.1 Clostridia bacterium
AAAATAGGGCTGGGCGAGCTGATTACGGAAAAATGGGAGGATCAGCTTATCGGTCATCTTTACACAATGCTTCCCTCGGGCGGAACAATCCGCCTTGGAGACGGCAATAACAACTCAGTCGGAAATCAGTTTTCCATTGTGTAGCCTATGTTTATGGCAGGAAATTATTATAATGATCCTATGCTGAAGCGTGCGGCATATGAAGGAAATTCCTCCTCGTATTTTATAACTCCCGTTCAGCATCATCTCATAAATAACGTGGATGTAGAGCCTGCATCATACGAAACTCTGCCCTATGGTCTTTACAGCGGAAATCTCTCGGGCACGGTTATAACAAGAACCGGCTGG
Organism: Clostridia bacterium; assembly: GCA_045539675.1. GTDB lineage: Bacteria > Bacillota > Clostridia > UMGS1840 > HGM11507 > JAZQFU01. The sequence goes on from JAZQFU010000297.1 coordinate 349, forward strand.
GAGAAGGATATCGGATCGGACGATATGGTAGTTATGATGAGAGTTCCCCAGATGTTTTACGGCGGTCATAATCATTATGATGCAGGGCAGTTCCAGATTTACTATAAGGGAATGCTTGCAATGAAAAGCGGAACCTATAGTAATATGGGAACCGGACACTTCCAGCATTATTATAAGCAGACTATTTCTTCAAACTGTATGCTTATATATAATCCCGATAACGATATCCGTTATAAATATAATTATGTTTATCTTTTCGGTGGACAGTCTGCGGCGGATCCTGCAGGCTTTGAATGGGGAAGCGAGCTTAAGGATGATTCCGCAAGATTCAGCTATGTCAGGGGAGTGGATTTCGGCGGCGGAATAAAGAATCCCGATTTCTCGTATCTCAAGGGAGATCTGACTCCCGCATACGGAGGAAATGCAGAGCTTTATACAAGAACCTTTGCATTTATGAATTTTAAGGATGAAACCTATCCGGGAGCTCTTATTGTTATGGATAAGGTTTGTGCAAATCCCTCCTTTAAAAGAACCTTCCTGCTTCACTCAACAAATGAGCCTGAAATTTCGGGAAACCGGCAGACTGTGGTTCGTACAGACCGTGGTTTTTCGGGAAGACTTGTAAACGAAACTCTTCTTCCGGTAAAATCTGCCATTTCAAAGGTTGGCGGAGAGGGCAATGAATTTACCGTAGGCGGAATAAACTATCCCGATTCCGTAAGCTATGATTCCGGAAGCTGGAGAGTTGAAATTTCACCCGAAAATAATACCAAAACCGATTATTTCATTAATGTTATGCAGGTATCCGATAACGATGCCTCAATAAAGCCCCTTGAAAGTAAGCTTTATGAAACGGATTCTCACTACGGGGTGAAAATCAAAGACAGAGTAGCCTTTCTTTCAAAGGGGGAATTCCGTACTGCACGCCCGGTAACCGTTGAGGCAGAGGGTGAAGAAGATGAGCTTCTTTATATGATAGACGGCGTGAAGGCTGGAACCTGGAGCATAAGGGGAGCTGGTGGCGAGATTGCAAAGGCGGAAGCTACGGAGGATGGCGGAGTTATAAGCTTTAAGGCTGCTCCGGGAAAATATACCGCAAGCTACTGGTCAACGGAATTTACCCGTAAGCCCCTTTCCTTTGCAGAGGTTGAACCGGAAATCATAAAGGGTAGTGATGAAATATCCGTTACCTTGAACGGTGCGTTTGCAAAGCTTGAGAATCCCGTTGTCATAAGAGACGATGCTTATCTTATTCCCTTTGATGAGGCAACTAAAAGACTTAATGTTTCCGAATTCTGTAAAAAGAACGACGGAAAAATAGAAATAAGCTTTTTCGGTAAAAATAAAATTCTTGATACGGCAAAGGACTGCGAAACAATAGACGGGGTTTTATATGTTGATGCGGCAAAGCTTTCCGATGTGCTTACACTCTCAGAATCCTATAACAAAATAAGCAGGATTCTTGCTCTTAAAATAAATACAATTATGGTATCTGCCGATGAGATTAAAAATTCAACGGATGAAGGAAGAATCAGAGTAAAGCATATTGTTACCGAAAATTCGAATCCTCAGCTTCTTATGGATAATCAGACAGGAACCAATTATTATTACGATAAAATAGGCACCTGGGCAATGTTTGAATTTGAAAAGGAAGAAGAGCTTAAAGATGTTGAAATTTACTGGGGAAATGCCCATTTAAGATCCTATCAGTTCAAGCTCGAAACTTCCCTTGACGGAATAAACTGGAATACCGCCTTTGAGGGTAACAGCGACGGATATGTTGCAGATTATGAAAAGGTTAAGATGAAGCCGCAGACTGCAAGGTTCGTGCGGGTAACAGGCTATGGAAATAATCAGAACGGAATGTTCAGCATTCATGAAATCAGATTTTTAAGATAAGGAGAATCAGCGTGAAAAAAGTATTATTGATTGTTTTATGCTTTGTCGTGCTTATGACGTATTTTCCTCATGCATTTGCAGAAGACGGCAAAGAAATAAGAATAAGTCTTATACGTGCTGAGGAAGAGGTTGGAATAACTCAGAAGCTTGTTATAGAGGGCGGCTGGGCTCCGTCACTTATACATAAGCGAATATCGGTAA
>JAZQFU010000298.1:0-16046 GCA_045539675.1 Clostridia bacterium
GGTATGACAATACCAATCATATCTACTCTCTGGAAGGCTTTGAAAATGCAGCTACCATCCAGACAAAAAGATATGAACCTGCCAACAGTCCGTGGAAAGAAGTGTATCTGACTAACAAGCAGGGAACATGGGCAACAGCAACCGTAAATAATTCCTGTGAATTCTATGTTCTTTATCCTCTTGAAGCTTCTTCATCTTGCGGTCAGTGGGTTGATAATGGTGGATTTGGGCTTGTGGGAACAATCGCCTCAGGGCACGCTACCTCTCCCGTAACACTTTATATGTATAAAAAAACAATTAATATTTATTCCGGTGAAACCGTAAACATAGAGCTTGGATCGGTCAATCCCAGCTGGTCTAATCAAACTTGTTCGTTTGTTATTAAATGGACGGAGAATCTTGACGATTCAAAACCCAGAGCAACAATAACAAATAATAATAATCTTGGTTGGGTTCTTACAAATGATGTTGACGGTACTTCATCAATTACTCCTTACTACAACAGTGCGATGACAATTCACGGAGATGCTGATTTTGATTCGATTGCAACAATACAGACCGGAAGATATGAAACATCTTCAGGCGGCGCAAACTGTGAATTTTTCAAGGGCAATACATCCGGTTATGCTGAAACAATTAATGTAAATCATTCCTGTGATTTATATGTAATTTTCACTATGGAAGCAAGAAATGAATGCGGAAAGTGGCTTATAAATGATGGGTATGAATATGTCGGAATGGTACAGACCTCGGATGCTACTCCCCAGAATCGTTATCTCTATAAAAAAACAGTAAAGCTGGCGGATAATGAAACCGCGAAAATTCAGATTGGGGCAGTTAATTCCAACTGGTCAAATCAGCAGTGTGCATTTTTTGTTAACTGGACTGAAAATATTAATAAAATTGATGCAACGTTAACTCTTGCAAATACCAATAAGCTTGACTGGGAGGTTGTAAACAACACCTCCATTACAGGAGACGGTACAGCAAAAGCGTTTAAAACAGAAGAAAAATATTATACGGATATTGCATCCTATGATTTTTCTGATGTATCTTATATTCGTTCTTATTCACAGTATGAGCCTGCAACAGATTATTATAAATCTATTTATTCAAGTAAGACTTATCAGACAATCGAAACAATGACGGTTGATAATTCATGCGAGATTTATATACTCTCACCCTGGGATACTCATCACGATTATTTTCAGTGGATTGATAACTATGGATATCAGCTTCAGAACGACAAGATAAAAATAGGCACTAAAGAATATAATGTATTCAAGAAAACCGTTTATCTTAAGGATGAGGAAACATGCAATATTTCTTTAGGTGCACCTAACAGCAATAAGGTTAATCAGGGCTATAATGTTATAGTTAAATGGATTGAAAATCCCGAAACGGCTCCTGCTAGGGTAACCTTTACGACGCTTGGAGACAATGCAGAGTATTATACTATTACAGAAAACGCATACATAGGTGAAAGAATTGTTATTAATTCTTCCAGAATGATTGCAGACTTTAATAATTCCGGACTTGAAGGCTCATATGTTCTTAAAGGCTTTCAGGGTGATATTAATGATACCGATTACGGTTATCTAGAATCACCTGAGGATAAAGAGCTTATTCAGGATAAAGATTTTTATACCATAACGCTGAATAAAACCGCAACGGTATATGTTGCATCAAACGGAGAATATATTCCCGGAACGTATATGAGGTGGTTGGAAGACTGGCAGCTTGCAAAAGATGCTGATGGTAACGTGAAGTCAGTTGCAGTTATTAATGACGACAATACTTATAATAAAAACTGGGTTCTTTATAAGAAAACCTTTATTGTTCCCGAAGGCGAAACAAGAACAATAACACTCGGAAATGCAGTGCTTTTTTCAAAAGAAATGTATGCGGCATTTATTCAGTTCACAGACGAAGATGTATATACCGTAAAGCTTACCGTAAACGGAGAGGGAGCAGATATCCATCCTTCAAGTGATACGGATGTTCTTTCAGGAGAAGCTCTTGATTTCTCCTTCGGAATAACAGGGGATAACTATATTAAATCAATTAAATTCAACGGAAATGAAATCTATTCCGATTCAGATGAAAAAGTTGTATGGAAAACACCTGCAATAACCGCTGATGCTACCATTGAGGTAACAATGGATTCTGATAAAAACTATCCGCTTCCCGAAAGTATTTCAAGTGTTTCAAAAGTGTTCTCTGCAAAGGGAACAGAAGACCTTGTTGTTGACTATAAGGTTTATAAGCTTAACGTAATCGGATTTGCTACCGCAAAGGCTAAAATCGGACCTTTCGCAAGAGGTGAATTCGGAATGCTTGTTGCAACCGAAAAACCTGAATCTTCAGATGCACTTACTGTTGAAAATGCTGATGTTATCAAAGCCCTTGCAGACGGCTCAAATGACAAAGGTCAGTATGGTATCCGACTCTTCGGTGACAGTATAACTTCAGGTCAGAAATGCTGGATGAGAGCGTATGCATACTACGGAGATAATGTTCTTTACGGAACAGAGCTTATAGAAGCAGAATTCTAAAAATGCTATATCAGGGCGTATTCATAGGATACGCCCTGGTTGAAAATAAAAGTAAAAAGAAGAAAGAAGAAAGAAGAAAGAAGAAATGAAGAAAATTATATCTGCTCTCCTTGTCATATCCATGCTTTCATCAGCTGCGTTTGCTGCTGATTACGGAAGCGGATATACCGATCCGTATATTACAAACTTTAATCTTGATACACGCAATATCGAGGTTAATCCATACGATGTATCTTACAAAGGTTATATTGACAGCTCGGAAAACTTTTATGATATATTTTTCGGCAATGCAACAGGGCAGATTAATTATCTTACCGAGGCAGGATATGAAATAAACGGAGTAAAATATAAAATATCCGATGAAAAATTCAATGCTTTTCTCAATACAGGTAAATTCGGAATCGGTGTTTTCGATCCTTTAAGTAAGCTTCCCGAGGTCTATAAGGCGATTCCGTATGCTCTTATAGGGGAAACCGAAATAAGAGGGAAGGAGCTTAACGTTTATAAGGAAAGAGAAAGCAGTATGTCTCTTCCGAAATGGTCGGAAAGAGAAAATATATATACCCTTCAGGGAACAGAATGGAGATTTTATCCTCCCGCGGATTACGTTTCGTCTCAGAATCCGCCCGATTTTTCCTGGCCTTATGTTGAAAATGCAGTTTGTTATGACCTTGTTATATCTAAATACAGCGATTTCAGAATAATCTATGCATCAAATTTCGGGTATAAGTCTAATTATTATAATTTTCCCTATACTTTTGATAAGGATGTATATTATTACAGAGTAAGGTATCATACAGAAGATTCGGTTTCCGAGTGGTCAGAAACACGCCGTTTTTCAATCTCGGACGATGCTGTGGATTTTCCCGTCGATGATATTGATACAATGCTTGAAAAAATCCCCGACGAGCATCCCCGTATTGCGGTTAATCCCGATACGTCGGAAGAATTCAAAGCTCTGGGAGCTGCGGGATATTTTGATGAAAAAAAAGCAGAGACTGCAGAATTGGTGGCTTCGGATGAAATTGAGCCGGAGCCTGCATCGGCAGATGAATTCTATGCCGCTTCATTTAAAATCGGAGGCCAATGCACTACGCCTGCCATTTGTTATTATCTTTTTGATGATGAAGAAGCGGGTGCATATGCAAAAAAAGCTTTACTTTCCCTTGCCGCATGGAATCCTTACGGAACCTCCTCGTATGTGGCTCACGACCTTGGCTTCAGAGATCTGATTTACTATATGGCTATGTCATATACCTATATTCGGGATTTGCTTACGGAAGAGGAAAGGGGAATGATTCTTGAAGCAATAAAGATAAGAGCGGAAATACTTATTAATCCCACCGAGGGAATTATGGATGCCATAAGCGGAGTGAAGTATTCTCCTTATATGTCTCACGGAGGCTCAGCTTTACGTCATCTTTTGCAGACAGCACTCTGTCTTTATGGTGATTTACCTGAAGCAGAGCACTGGTTAAGAGAATACCTGCCTCTTTATATAAACTATTATCCCAACTGGGGATACGAAGACGGCGGATGGTCTCAGGGAACAGGCTATGGCTACGGAGTATATGTTGACGGAGAGGATTTAAGATATACACTTCGTATCAATGATATGATAGATATGAATAAGAAGCCTTTCTTCAGAAATTCACATAACTGGCTTATATATAACTACGGAAAATCAGGTGTATACGGAGCTGAGTTCGGGGATCAGTCCACGGGAATTGCAGACCCTGATGTGACTTTAGGTGCCTCCAACAATGCAAGGCTGACTCAGAACAGATATACCTCATGGTTTTACGGGAATACCGGCTCGGGAAGAACCGGCGCATATTCGAGATTTTACCTTAGTGCAATACCGATGCCTGAAAAGAAAGGTATTTCAGCTTTGCCGAAGGCTCATTATTTTAAAGATATAGGCTGGGTATCAATGCTTTCAGATATGAATATATCCGAAAGAACGGCAACTTATTTCAAATCGAGTCCTTACGGTTCGCATAACCATTCTCACGCCGACCAGAATACTTTTACAATCTCAAAAGCAGGAAGACAGCTTGCCATTGACAGCGGTTATTATGACGGTTACGGCTCAAACCATTATTCTGACTATTATAAGTCTACTTATGCTCATAACGGAATAACCTATAACGGGGGAAAAGGGCAAACAACCTATGCAATGTGTGCCAACGGTGATGTTAAGGGGTATATCAATACAGATAATTTCACTCTTGCATCCGGAGATGCGAAAAATGCATATAATTTTGTATATAATCCTGCCACCATGGGATACATTGAAAAAAGCATATTTGATAAAATGGAAAGACATTTTATTTATGTGCGACCTGATTCTTATATTGTTATTGATGATATTGAGTTTTCGGGAGAAAATGAAGGAACTCTTGAATGGTGGCTTAACGGCTGGAATTTTGAAAGCTTGAATGAAGAAAAACAAACTGCCGTTATAGATAACGGAACAGATGCCCTTCACGTTAAAATGCATTATCCCTCATCACTTGAGCTTAATTATTTTGAAGGCTTTGTAATGCCCGATAAACCCCCAATTCCCGCATCGGGGAAATATGCAGATATGGAGCAATCAGACCGTATTAATTTTAAAACGGGAAATGTTAATTCTGCAAGATTCATAGCTACTATGCAGATAGAGGGAAGTGATGCGGAATTTGCTGCTCCCGATTTCAGCGAAAAAGAAACTGCATTTATCTTAAGATATACTGACGGTACGACGGTATATATCCGCAAAGGAGATGAAGAGATAAATGAAGACGGAATTAATTCCGATGCAATAGCCGTATGTATTAAAAACGGAGAATATATGTCTGTTGACGGAAGCTATCTTAAAGTAAACGGAAATGCTCTGTATGCGGCAGATAAAAAGGTATCCGCAAGTATTAAAGACGGAGAAATCAGTATTTTCGGAAGAGAATCCGGCAAGGTATCTGTTCCCGGTGTTGACAGTACGGAGTTTAGCGATGAATACGGAAATAAGCGGATAAACAAAAAGAATAACGGTATAATATGGGAAGAAACAGAAAACGGAATTTTATTCAGCTTTACAAAGGGAAGCTATAAAATGAAATACTAAAAAAGTGGGGATGCAGTTTGCATCCCCAAAGCTTTAAGCCTGTTCTTTTTTTGTGATATCCTTAATGCCCCATTTATAGATAAACATGGTTGTTTTATCGTTGGTGCCCATCTCGAATTCGATTTTATCTTCTTTAATCTTTGTAACAGTGCCGTAAAAACCGCCGATGGTAGTAACCTTGTCTCCGATTTCGATAGAAGCAAGAAGGTCTTTATACTGCTTATCCTTTTTTTTCTGAGGTCTTATCAGAATAAAATAGAAAATAGCGGCAAACACAGCGATGTAAAGAATTAATCCTATGGTAGGATTGCTCTGGAAAAATTTTGCAAGATCCATTAATGGTTCCTCCTGTAATCATAAATTTTTATTATATTATATATTATTTTCATTTGAATATCAAGTGAAAATCCAAATTATTCATATTTTGTTAAAAATAAGGGTAAAATATTCAAAGAATTGATAAAATACGACGAATTGCCAATATATGTCTTTACTTTTTCTTAAAAGTGTATTATAATTAATCCAAATGATTAAATAAAGGAGAAAAAAATATGTCTATTTCATCATTACAGAAAGCAAGATACGAATACGCTCCCAAGCTTCCCAAGATGCTCAGAGGCGGAATCGCTGAAATCAGCGTTTCAGAAGGTGCGGAAACAAAGAGCGTTGCAGATTGCGAAAAAATTCAGGCACTTTTCCCCAATACCTACGGTAAGAAGGAAATCGTTTTTAAAAACGGTCAGAATACTTCCGAAAACAAAAAGCAGATTGTCGGCGTTATTCTTTCCGGCGGACAGGCCCCCGGCGGTCATAACGTTATCTGCGGTTTATACGATGCATTAAAATCAACCAATCCCGAAAATGAGCTCTACGGATTCAAAAACGGCCCCAGCGGTCTTCTTGATGACGATTATATCGTATTTGACGATGCTTATATCGATCAGTACAGAAATACCGGCGGTTTTGATATTATAGGTTCAGGAAGAACCAAGCTTGAAACTAATGAACAGTTTGCAGTAGTTGCTGAGGTTTGCAAAAAGCACGGTATAACTGCTGTTGTTATCATCGGCGGAGACGATTCCAATACCAATGCTGCTATTCTTGCAGAGTATTTTGCTGCAAATAATACAGGCGTGCAGGTAATCGGATGCCCCAAAACAATCGACGGTGACCTTAAAAACGAAGATATCGAATGTTCATTCGGATTTGATACTGCAACCAAGACCTACAGCGAGCTTATCGGTAACATCCAAAGAGATGCTAATTCCGCAAAGAAATACTGGCATTTCGTTAAGGTAATGGGTCGTTCAGCTTCTCACGTTGCTCTTGAATGTGCTCTTGAAACTCAGCCTAATATCTGCCTTATTTCCGAGGAAGTTGCTGAAAAGAAAATGTCACTTTCAGAAATTGCAGATTATATCGCAGATTCAGTAGCAGCAAGATCGGCTAAAGGAATGAACTTCGGTGTTGCGATTATCCCCGAAGGCGTTGTTGAATTCGTTCCTGAATTCTCTGTTCTTATTTCAGAAATCAATGAGCTTATTGCAGGTAAAAAAGCAGATAAATTCAATGCACTTCCCACCTGGAATGATAAATATGCATTCATAGAAAAAGGATTAACCAAGGAATCTATGGAGGTATTTGCAATTCTTCCTCAGGGAATTCAGCAGCAGCTCTTCCTCGAAAGAGATCCTCACGGTAACGTTCAGGTTTCTTTAATCGAGTCTGAAAAGCTTTTCTCTGCTCTTGTTGCAGATAAGCTTGCCGCAAGAAAAGAAGCAGGCTCATATAAGGGAAAGTTCTCTGCACTCCATCACTTCCTCGGTTATGAAGGAAGATGTGCGTTCCCTTCAAACTTTGATGCAGATTACTGCTATTCTTTAGGATACAATGCATTTATGCTTATCCAGTACGGATATAACGGATATTTATCAAAAATTTCCAATCTTTCAAAGCCTGCTGATGAATGGGTTGCAGGCGGTATGCCCATCACCAAGATGATGAATATTGAAAGAAGACACGGTGAAGATAAGCCGGTTATCAAGAAGGCTCTTGTTGAGCTTGACGGAAAACCCTTCAAGTTCTTTGAAGCGCACAGAGAAGAGTGGGCAACAGAAACCTGCTATGTATATCCCGGTGCTATTCAGTATTACGGCCCTGCATCGGTTTGTGATCTCACAACCAGAACTCTTGCTCTTGAAAAAGAATAATCAAAACATAAAAAGACTTTTTGCTTTGCGGCAAAAAGTCTTTTTTTAGTTGTTTATTAATTTTCTGCATCATTTTCAGTATAGTAAACATTTGCCGATGCATCAATAGCATTGTCGTATAAAGCTTTGTATCTTGAAAGCTCTTTTTCCAGACTCTGTATTCTTTCTTCCTTTGTTCCGAGCAAAGCGGTAATTCGTTTTAATTCTTTCTCATTTTCTGAGAAAACAAGATTATCTGCCTTTATACATATTAATGCTGAAAGTGATAAGGATAAAAAGAAGGCTGTCATTGTAATAATAACATACATAATTACAGGAAATTTTCTTTTCTCTTTTTTATCTGACAATTTGTCACCGCCTCATTAAAGCTCGTATGAAACACATTTTTTTATATCCCAGATATATGCATGGATTTTTTCAGGGGTTATTTTCATTAATTTACAAAGCGCTTTTTTATACAGCTCAATCTGATGCTTATATGATTGTATAATACTTTTTTCATCTTTATCGGTGTATTTATAATCAATCAGATAGATATCACCGTTATTATCTTCAAAACAACAGTCAATTATACCCTGAATAATAACATTTTTGCCCTCTGAACCGGGATAAATACTTTCTGCAGGTGCTGATATCATAAACTCCTTCTCCCGGTAAACTTTTTTTGAGCGTAAAAGCTTTATACCCAGCGGATGCTTGAAAAAGCTTTCGATTTTAAAAGCATCTTCAACCGTCATATGCTCCTTGAGAAACTGATTATTATTAATCAGCTTCTGAATTTCCCCGAATATATCTCTTGATTTTGCCAATGCTTCAATATCTGTTTTTTCGAAAACAAGATGAAGCATTGTGCCATGCTGAGATGATGAAAGCTTTCTTTTTTTATCGAACTCAGGGGTGTAAAGCTCATATCCTCCTGCGGGCATAGAAACTGATGTTCCCTCCGATGCAATTGTATTTAAAGCAGTAACGGAAATTTTCTTCGGTATTTCACGTTCAGGCTTTTCGTAGCGGAATACTCTGAAATCTCCTTTTTCTTTTTCGGAAAAAACAAGTCTTCTTAAAATATCACCGGGGTTTTCCTTATTTTCGTCATCATTTGAATGAGCGGTGTACAAGCTTAAGGTAACATCCGCATTTTTTATATTTCCGGCAAGCTCCGAGGGAACAGAAATTCCGGTATCCTTATTCTTTTCGCTGAAAAGAACCGGAGGAATAATAAAGTCAAAATAGCAGTTAGCATTAAGAAAATCTATGTATGAAATTCCGAAAGTGCTGTTGTAGGTTGAGGCGGAATATGCTCCTATTCTTTTTTCGGTGTTTGAAACCGAGCCGGTAACAATAAGCTTGAATTCAGCACGTGTGAGTGCAACATAAAGAAGCCGCATTTCTTCACTCAATAACTCATGCAGCTCTTTCTGAGCAATAATTTTCTTTGAAATGGAAGAGTAACGGCATCTTAATTCCGGATTAACACGGTTAAATCCGATACCAAGCTCTGTATTATGCAGAATACTCTTTGATAAATCTCTTTTGTTAAAGCTGTTTCCGCATCCTGCGAGAAATACCACGGGGAATTCAAGACCTTTACTTTTATGAATTGTCATTACGCGAACACAATTGGAGTTTCCGTCAGAAAGATCGGGCGGAATTATTTTCTTCTTTGTAGCTATAAGCTTATCAATATACGAAAGAAATCCTGAGATGCTCTTGAAACCGTCTTTTTCGAATTCACGTGCTGTTTTAACAAGTGTCATAAGATTATCGTTTCTTCTTGTTCCTCCGATAGCCACCCATTTTTCGGGTATAAGATAGTCATTGTATAACTTGTTTATCAGCATGGAAAGGCCATAACGTGAAGAATAATCCGAAAGAGATATTATTTCATCGTATATTCTTTTATACGATTTTTTAATCAGCGTAAAGAAATCTGAATGCGGATTGCTCTTTCGTAACTCAAACAGCACGGCATCGCTTAATCCGAAAACATTTCGCAGAACAGCAAGTAAAGAAATATCATCCGTGGGATTGTCTATTGCACGCAGAAAAGCAGTTACAAGCTTTACTTCGGGAGTATCAAAAAGATTTATTTTATCATCGTATTTGCATGGAATTCCAAGGTCGGTAAGCTCAGAAAGAAAATCCAGGGTTTTACTGTTGAAGCTTCTTATGAGAATTGCTATGTCGGAATAATTAATGCTTCTTTCTGAATCTTTCCCGAAAAAGAGTCCTTTGTGAATGATACTGTCAATTTTTTCTGCAATAACCTGTGCTTCAGAAAGGGGAATTCCTTCTTCATCGGATGCATCTTCACATATAATTACTTCACTTGTCCAACCCGGAACAGCTTCCGGATTTTTCGGAACAAGCATATCGGTGGTTTTGTAGTCAATATCGGAAACCGATGAATTCATAATATATGAGAATATGAGATTTACGGTTTCCGTAACGTTGGCAGAAGATCTGTAATTGTTGTTAAGGTATACAACCTTTGAGCTTTCCTTATTTTGTCCGTTTATAATACGTTCGGTAAATATGGAAGGCTTTGCGTGTCTGAAACGGTATATGCTTTGCTTCACATCGCCGACAGTAAAAAGGTTTCTTCCGTTGGAAATTCTGCTGAAAATATAGTCCTGAATATCATTTGTATCCTGATATTCATCTACCATGATTTCATAGTAGCGTTTTTTAAGCTCTTCGGCAACTGAATTATCTGAAAGAATCTCAATGGCAAAATGCTCCTGATCGCTGAATGAAATACATCCGTCAGAATATTTTCTTTCTTTAATTTTTGCATCAAGGTTCCGGATAATTTCAAAGTACTTGCATATTACGGGAGGAATTGAGAAATCCTCATTGATAAAGTTTACGTAGTTCTGCTGAATACTTCTTACAGCATCTTTAACTTCGTTTCTGACCGAGGAGGAAACAGTATTATCGGTACCGTTTTTTTTGCGGGGAATTGCATCGAAGGTTATTTTTGATATAATTTCAAGCCGTTTGATAAGATCTGTTTCGGATAAAGCTTTCGAAAGGAGTGAATATTCAGCTTCAAAGGTATTTATTTGTTTTTCAAGTCCATCTGTTGTTCTTGCTTCTTCAAGGGCAAGCTCATATTTGGAAACCGATGCCTCAAGAACGGATTTTATATGTGAATTAAGATAATCTGAAAGAGCCTGATTATCTGTTTCATGCAGAATTTTATCTATCCACTGTGTATAAAAGGGGATGCTTAAAATAAAGTGATAGGTTTTCAGAAGCATTTCCGTAAAATCATCGTCATTTCTGCCGGGACTGTATGATTCCATCATTCTTTCAAAAAGCTCATCATCTTTTTCGTAGTATTCGGTTATGATCTCTTCAATACATTCCTGATACATTACGGCTTCTTCGGTTTCATTAAGAAGCCTTGTTTTTACGGGCAATGCTACGGGCAGAAGGTGACCGTATTTTTTTATAAGACGTCCGCAAAAAGAATGAACCGTTGAGATATCTGCATTGTTTATTATGAGAAGCTGTTTTCTTAAGTGTTCGTTATCAGGCTGCTCGTCTGTTTTTTTTCTCAGTTCTTTTCTCAGCTTATCTTTTATACCGCTTGCCGCCGCATTTGTGAATGTTACGACTGCAAGATTTTCAAGGCTTATTCCTTCTTCACATACCATACGGATTATACGACCAACAAGCACGGTGGTTTTACCTGAACCTGCCGAGGCGGAAAGAATCATATCTTTATTTCTTGTTTCCAACGCAATTAATTGTTCGCGGCTATATTCAACGGACATTATTCTTCCTCCTTGTATTCTTTAAGCTTTTTAAGTATGTCTTCAGCGGCTTCGGCTGCAATATCCTCTGTTTTGCAAAGCTTTTCATCAAAGCCGCAGATTGCACCGTACGGGCAGTATGCACATCCTGTCTTTTTTGCTTTTCTGACAGGGCGTATATGGAATTTTCCGCCGTATATCCTTTGGGCACTTTCTTTTATATTTTCGGTGAGCTTTTCAAAAACAAGTGCGAATTCACTTAAGGTAAGATTATTCTTTGATGTAAGCTCCTTTTGTTTATTGAGTGAGATTTTAATTATTTCCGAGTTGCCGGTAATTGCAAATTCCGAATCCATAGCGGAAATAAGCTTTTCGTTTTTCAGGAGAATTCCCTGCATAACGAGTTCTTTTTTAACGGAAGCTTCAATGACCTCAGAGGAAGGATTGTCTTTTATTGTAATCATAGGGTTCTCAAGGGAAAGATACAAAATTCCTCCCGGAAGGAGCTTCTCGTTAATTTTTGATTCAAGCATTACCATAAGATAAGCGGTAAGCTGAAGGCTGAGTCCGTAATAAATCTCATATAAATCAAGAGTTTTTGCAGATGATTTATAGTCAATAATGCGGATGTATTCTCCTTCATCGGTTTTAAGAGTATCAACGCGGTCAATTGTTCCGGAAAGAATAACCTTCCGGTTGTTATCAAGCTCAATTTCAAGTCCGGGCAGAGTGGAATCAGGCTTGCCGAAGGTGACCTCAAAGCCATACTCCTTAAAAGAACCTTTCGTGAAATGCTCTTTAATAAGCTTAAGGGTTCTTTTAACCGAACGGTGCACTCTTTTTGAAATAAATACAGCCCTTCCGCCGGATTTGAAAATTCCGTTATTAACCTCAGAAACGGCTTTTTTTATAATTGGCTTTAATGCTGAATCCGTGTAATCATCATCAATATCCGAAAAGCTTTTGCCGTCACGAATTATTTTTTCCGAAAATTTCTGCAATACAAGGTGACTGAGAAGACCGATGTCGGCATTATTTACGGAATATATATCAGGCTCCTTTCCCCGAAGGATATATTTGATATAGTATGCATATCCGCAGGAGCGGAATTTTTCAAGTGCCGTAACACTTGTTGTCATTTTATCCGGCATAATGCTTTTTGCATCAGGAATTTCAATTTCTGTATGGGGCGGAAGCGCAAAGCTTCTGACAAGCTCTTTTGAAGCCTCGCCGATTACAGGTGATTCACTTGCTTTTGAAAGCTTTTTAGCTGCAAGGGAGAGGTTTTCACCCCATGCATCCATAAGTCCCGAGGTCAGAAGACTGCGCTCGGAATAAATTTCTTCAAGGGAAGTTTCCGTGGAAAGTGTATCGAATATATCACTCAGATAGTCAAAGATATCCGATTTTTTCTTATCCTCACCGTCGTATCCGTAAAGATGATGAGAAATAATAAGCTTCTTGCTGTATGAGGTGAGCAGAGTAAGAATTTTTAAGTATTCCTCGGTGGTTTTGGCTTCGGGGGAAAGCGATAGCTCTATTCCGAAATTTTGCATATGCTTTCTGTCATCTTCGTTTATCATTCCCTCGGGAGAATTGCTTATTAAAACTCCGTCATTGGCATTTATGATATAAACGTATTTGAATATATCCGGAGATATACCGTGCATACCTGTTATAAATACGTTATCATATCCGAGAGGAATTCCTGCTATGGATTTATTTGAAAGATTTTCAAGAATAATATTCTTGAACTCAATAAAATCAGTTTGTTCTTCTCCAAGAATAAGACAGCTTTTTTCCAGGGTTTCAATCAGGGAATTATATACCTGAACATATTTGAAGGCGGCATCTGTATCTCCGTCATATTCATAGTCCTTTGCGGTTTCACGAACGATTTTTTCAAGCTCGATTTCCTTAAAAAAGCCGTATAAGGACGTGGCAAAATGTTCTGCAGAGTTTTTTCCCGAAATCCTTTTTGAAAGCTTCGAAAGCGGTTTGAAATACTTATCATAAATTTCACGTATTTCCTTCTCGTTTTCCGTCGGAAAATTATATGCTTCTGAAATAAGCTTATCAGCTCCGCCGTCGGCAACAAGAGAATAGCCTCTGATTCCGGATGCTCTTATGAACTTTTCAAATATAAAGGACTTTTCTTTCATTTTGGGTGTGCGGCAAATGTTTTTAAGATAACTGATTGCCGGTGCGGAGGATGAAGGCTTAAGAAGAAGCCTGAATACACTTTCAATAATCGTATACACCGGAAGTGATGAAACAGGGACTTTTTCTTCGGCATAGAAGGGAATGTTAAAATTATTGAGTGCTTCGGAAAGATAGGGAAGTGAACCTTCAAAATCACCTGCTACAATCTGAAAATCTCCGGGAGAAGCACCCTTTTCAAGCTCTGATGCTATAAAGCTTGCGGCGTAACGGGCTTCCGACAGAGGAGTTTTGTATGCTTTCAGGGAAATACTTTCAATTTCTTTATTGTATTTTTCTTTATTTATGAACATATTCATTGCAATATGCTCGGCCTCGGGGGTATAAAAATATCCTGAGGCTGTTTTTACTTCCCCGGTAATTTCAAATATTTTTTCAATTTTTTTCTTCGTAAGGCCTACGCTGTAATATATGTCTCCGATAAGCTTTGAATTTTCCGATGTGTAATCGAGTGAAATGTAAATATCGGCGCCCGCGCTATGAATTGCTTCAATAAGATAAAGCTCCTGAGCGGTAAACCCGGTAAAACCGTCTATATATACTTTTTTTCCTCTGAAATAATGGGTGTTGGCAAGAAGCTTTGCCGCTGAAGTAAGAAGATCATCACCATCTGAAGAGGTAAGTATATCAGACATTGAATCATATTCGCTGAGAATAAGCGATAAATCGGAAAGCTTGTCTTTAAGTGAATCGGGAGTTTCTTCGGAATTGATGACTTCAAGCAGCATATCTGCCGTTATGAGATGCTTTTTGAATTCACTTATCTGATTTGTAACTGCCGTTATATAATCCGTTTTTCCGTTGCTTTTATATAATCTGAGAGAATCCCTGTTTTTCAGAATAACATAAGCTACCATCATATATTTTGTTTCTTTATCAAGTAATTTAAGAATTCCGTAGCGGTCATTGTTTTCGAGAAGTCTTAAAGCCAGCTTTCTGAAGCTTATCGTTTCGGAAAGAAAAGCTCCGGCCTCGCCAAGAACCTCAAGAATCTTTTTTTCATAATAAAATAAATTCTGCTCGGGAACAATAATAAATGCTCCGTTGCTTTCTTTTTTTAATTCATTCAGAATATATGAAGTTTTGCCGCTTTTTTTGGGGCCTGTTATTAATGTTACAGCCATGTGACTCCTCCGATAGCTTTTTTATATATGTTACCATAAAACAGCGAATGAGTCCAGTATATTTTCTATGTTTTTAACTTCAATTTATTATTGACATTCTTTGCCGACAGAGGTATAATAACTTTGTTAAATTAATAAAGAAACTTTTCTTAAGAAAAGAGGAGGAAAATTAAATGAAAGTAATTATTTGCGAAAATTATGATGAAATCTCCAAAGAGGCAGGAAAAATTGTTAATGCTGCCGTAAAAGCAAATCCCGAAATAACTCTCGGTCTGGCAACAGGCTCTACACCCGTTGGTCTTTATAAGGAAATGATTAAAGCTTATGAAGCAGGGGAAATATCCTTCAAGAAGGTTAAGAGCTTTAACCTTGATGAATATTGCGGACTTACAAGAGATAACGATCAGAGCTATTACTATTTTATGTGTGACAATCTCTTCAACCATATTGATATTGATATGAATAATGTTGAAGTTCCCAACTGCGAAGTAACAGATTACGAAGCAGAATGCGAAAGATACGATAAGAAAATCGAAGAAGAGGGCGGAATTGATATCCAGATTCTCGGAATAGGAAATAACGGTCATATTGCTTTCAATGAGCCTGAAGATGAGCTTTATGCAAAGACTCATCATACACCTCTTACCCAGTCTTCAATTGAGGCTAATAAGAGATTCTTCAATTCAATAGAAGAGGTTCCCACAAGCGCACTCACAATGGGTATTGAATCTATTATGAAGGCAAGACAGATAATAATTTTAATCAGCGGTGCTAAAAAGCACGATGCTGCAATGAAGCTTCTTTCCGGAAGAATTACTACTCAGTGCCCTGCAACTATCCTTAACTGTCATCCTGATGTATACGTTCTTATTGATAAGGATGCATATAACGGTTAAGCAATAAACAAAAACGCCGCAATTTTTTGCGGCGTTTCAGACTGTCGAAGAACCCGACTTTGCATCAAGCAAAAACCGGGTTCTTCTTCGTATTTATGAAATTCACGAAAAAAACGAGTAATTTAGAAGGAGTATTATTCCTCTTCCATTTCCATTTTGCAAGCTTTTTAAGAT
>JAZQFU010000299.1:0-2439 GCA_045539675.1 Clostridia bacterium
CTTAAGCTTTGCACCGGGATATTTTCTTACTGCATCAAAAATTTCATTCTGAAGGGGAGAAAGCTCTCCATCATAATCTTCGGGGAAAAGCCTGTCGTCAATCAGTGCGGTCATCCCCGGCGGCATATTAAGTCTCAAGGCGTCATTAAGAGATGCAAAATTTCTTTTTATTAAGAATCTTGCAAGCTCAAAGCCTGTTTTTGTTATAACCGGCTCTTTGTCTATAATTTCTGTAATTTTACGTGTTTTTATATTTTCGGGCGAGGTTTCGGTAAGCGAAACAATTATCCCCTCGATTTTTTCCCTTCCGAAGGGTATAACCGCTCTTTTCCCCGGAACTGCATCCTTTTCCATAGACGAGGGAATTTCATATATAAAGCTGCGGTTCAGTTCTGCCGCATTTCTGTTTGGTATTAAATTTGCATACATTTAAATTCCCTCCTTCTGTCAGTAATTTTTACAAACAAGCGGTTGCATATTCTTCTTCCAGATAAGAACCTTTGCATTGGTTTCGCCCTCTTCAAGCTGCGGTTTTTCTATTTCACAGCCATCATAATAGGCAAATTCCTCAAGGGTTATCCTTACCGCCTCTTTATTTTCATAAAATATTGTATATTTGTCCGCAAGAGTTATATTTATTCCCTTTACATTGAAGGCATAATCTGACGCTTCCAGAATAAATTCATTGGTTATTTCTGTTATATCAAAGCTTACCTCTCCCGAGGTTATCTCAGTATTCATCGCAAATTCCTTGCCGTTTTCATCGGTTAATGCGGAAACCTGAATCTGATGATTATCCGAAAGAGTAAAGCTTAAGTTCCTTTTTCCGTTTTCATTTGTTATTCTGATATTTTCTATTTCGGGCAGGGTTGTATCAAGGAAAACCGGTCTTTCGCACTCGTCAGCAATACTCATAGAGCCGTAATCCAGAATTGCCGCTGCATAAAGCTTATACTGACCGTCGGGCATTTTATTTCCCTTACTGTCCTTTCCGTCCCAGCAGATTCCGTTATTTCCCAGATAGTCGCCGCCAACGGATTTCGGAAGATAGTAATATCCGTTGCTGATAACCTCATTGCCTTCCTCGTCCTGAATCTCCCAGTAGAAAAGCTTTGTGTTACGGTAAAAGCCGAGATAGATTTTTGCTCTGTCAAAAATTCCGTCTCCGTTGGGAGAAAATGCCGTTTTTGATGTATCCTTGATATTAAGAGCAGTTTCACTGACAAAATAATTATTTCCGAGATAGAAAAGATTATCAGTTACCTTGCTGCTTACAAGATAGTCTGCAAAGCCGAAGCCCTTATCGGTTGATTCGGGCATAAATACAGGTGCTGAAAGCCAGCTTCCGTGGTATCCCATAAAAGGCATACTGACTATATCCGTTAAGTTTTCAAGAGTTACAAATCCTTCAATATAGAAACCGTTTGTAAAAATCTCCGAGTGTGCCTTGCTCCAGGCAGAATCAACCCTCACATTAACTCTTACATCTGCCGCACTGCCGGCAGAAAGAGATATAACCGAGGGAGAAAAGCTGACAGTATGAGGAACCGCTATGCTTTTTCCGTTAATTTTATTTCCCGAATAGCCGTCGGTTATAAGAGAAAGAGAGGGAGTGTATGAAATATCCTTGCCGCTTATGTTTTCAACCGTAAAGGTGAAGGAAAAGCTGTCATCAAGATTATCCTTAAGCTCGATTTTTGATTTCCCCTTTGTATTATACAAAATCGCAGAGGCATTAACCGCTCTGTCAGTATTTATAAACCCGCTTCCCTGATATCTTGGAGATATCGGATTCCCCTTTGAATCATAAATTACATCCGCATTGGACATCATCATATTCTCGGCAAGTCCGGAAATTTCAGCTTCGGAAACACCCTTATCAAGAAGATGCTTTTTAACCGTAAGATATCTTGCGCATAAATCAGGTGAAGCAAAGGAGGTACCGCTTCCCGTACGGTATCCCGAATTCGAGGCAATATCATAGGATACTCCGTTAGCGGAAATATCAGGCTTAAGCTCAAGAGAGGGAGTCGGACCTGCGGATGAAAAATATCCCATCGAACTTCCCTGCTGATTCACTGCCGCCACAGATACCGCATCTGCCGAAGCAGACGGAGAAGCTACCATTCCGTAGTCGGTGTTGGTAACATCGGGAAAACCACCGTTATTATTTACCTTTGAAAGTCCTTCTCCGTCAAGAATACAATCATTTCCTGCGGCAACCGCAACGAAAATTCCTTTTTCTCTTGCGGCGGATATAAGGTCGTCAATACTATAGGGGTCTACTGTGTGTGAAATATATGAAAAGCCCGCTCTTTTTCCGAGACTTATATTGATTCCGTCCGCTCCGAGTCTTACGGCATCCTCAAATGCCGCAAAAAGGCTTGAATCCGAGGTCTGTCCCGTAGAGCTCATAACTCTTAAAAGACCAAGCTGAAC
>JAZQFU010000300.1:0-9516 GCA_045539675.1 Clostridia bacterium
ATAACCGCCAGAAGAATCAGCACCGGAATCTTCATTCTTATTCCTCCCCGTTATTTTCAACTCTGAATACTTTACCGTCCGAATACCCGATTTTTATTCCGTCTGCGGTTTTTAATACCGTACATCCATCATATTTACCGAAATAGGAATATTCAATATCTGCAGGAGCATCCCATTTTGCAAATTCACGGATATCCTCTTCGTTATACAGTTTTGTTCCGCCAAAATTAATCAGTTCATAATCTGTATAAGCATAAAAATCGCTGATATCTGCAGGTTTACCGTCTCTGTACAGCTTTTCGTCTGACGAAAGGGCAAAGCACTCTCCGTTTTTTCTGATCAGGGCACATATAATATTTTCAAGCACGCTCCCGTTATTACAGAGAAGCCTTCCGCAATCGGTCAGAACTGCATATTTTTCCCTGCGTACATATACTGAAATGATTCTTTCATCATCCTTCAGAGAAATCTCATAAAGACAGGGCTGGGCATTTGAACGGATTTCAATTTCATTTCCGTCAACAAATACTCCACCGTCATTGGTAGCAGACATAAAAACTGCATTCTCTGAAAAAACATACCGTCTTTCCTTAATTTCCTCCCCGGGTGATATTCTCCTGAATTTTCCCCCGCCGTCATTTACAATTATATGCTTATCCCCCACATCAACAGGCGGAAAAAGTGCCGCAAGCTTACCGTTCACAAAGCTTCCCGTTACCGACTCTCCGCAGCCCAGCACAATCTTTTGTGAAACACTCTCTCCTCTGACAGTAATTTCAGCAGTATTTCCGCTATATACAGAGTTATTCACAAAGGTTTTCAGAACCATCCGGTTATTCGCCGACAGAGGTTCTTCAGCACGGTATTTTTCCAACACAACAGACCCGATATGCCCTGAAATATCGTATACCGTATGAAATTCTTCCTTTGTCACTTCCTTAAAATCAGCCAGGATATCGCTTACTCTGAATTCTCTGCCATTCTTTCTCGCAAGCTCAAGAAGAAGTATAGCCTTAAGAAGCATCAGCCTTTCTTCCTCACCCATATTTTCAGACACATCGTTATACTTTTTCTCTGCTTCTGCGGCGTATTCAAATACTAAATTTTCCGGCAACTCTTTTTTACCACGCAAAAATTCTATGATACCGATTTCCTTTTTCGTTATATCCGATATCTTCGTTCCGAAGAAATCACACACGGCATCACACTTGTTAAAAGCTTCTTTAAGCTCAAATTTATCGCAGAATTCCCTGCGGTTGGTTATGATTGCACCGTTAAACTTCACCGCTCTTCTCCTTTCAGAGCATAAGCTCTCTGCTCATTGCATTGATTTCAGACTCGCAAAGCGCCAGCTCGTTCTCAAGCTCACTTATCTTAACCTTAAGCTCAGCCGCGCATTGCTCCCATTTTCTCTTGTTTTCAAGAATCTTTATTTTTGTTATCGTCTGTTTTTCATCGTTATGAACGGCATTTGCGAGAATTTCCGCAAGGGTGGCGGGAAGCATCAGACTGGCAACACTTGCCTCTGCCTCAACACCGGGAAATGCAAGAGATGTCTTTTTACTCTGCTTAGCAATGTATTTCCTCCCGAAATTAATAAGATCTGCTTCCGCTATTCTGCTTCCTTCACGTCCTCTGTTGACTTCCGCAGGCAGTTCACCGTTTCGTATTGCCCTCCGGAGGGTTTCCTCATTTCTCGGCGAAACATCGGGTGCCAGCTTATTTAAGTATTGCAGTGCTTCAGTTACATTAAAATATCTCATAATATTCCTCCGTTGCATTTTTATTCACTACTCATTATACAACTTTTTTTATTAAATGTCAATATTAAGGACATAGAAATGGGGCTGTAAAAAAATAAGTTTTTTTTGCAGCCCCACTTAATATTTAATCGTCTATTGATTCATCTGTTGCTCTTTCATAAATTGCAAGAACCTCTTCAGAGGGCTTCTTATCAATGAGGGAAACAACAACTGCAAATACTGCACCGGTTATGAATCCGGGAAGGATTTCATAAATACCTGTTGAACCTGAAAGATAAATAAACCATACAATATCTACGATCGCGCCTGCGAGTATTCCCGCTACTGCACCTTTATATGTAAATCTCTTCCAGAAAAGCGAAAGAAGAACAACGGGACCGAAGGATGCTCCGAAAAGTCCCCATGCATTTTCAACCATATTCATAATTGCCTGAGCGCCTTTTCCTTCGCTTGAAGCGATAAAGAACGCAACAACAGAAACTGCAATAACAACCAAACGTCCAACCCAGAGAATTTCCTTATCAGAAGCATTTTTTCTGAATATAGGCTTATAAATATCGCTGGTAAAGGATGATGAAGCAACAAGCAGCTGAGAATCTGCAGTAGACATTGATGCCGCAATAATAGCCGCAAGAAGAATACCTGCAACAAATCCCGGGAATACCATTCTTGCCATTTCAACGAATACAAGCTTTTGATTTCCTACAGTAAGAAGCTTTTCACCGATGAACATTCTTCCCAGATATGCAATAACTATTGCTGCAAGAAGAGTTATAACAACCCAGATTATAGCAACGGTTGCGGATTTCTTAACCATACTGGGCTTTTCAATAGACATAAAACGAACAAGAATATGCGGCATTCCGAAATATCCGAGACCCCAGGAAAGACCTGTTACGATTTCCTGCCAGGTTGCTCCGAAAAGATTGGAGGTAAAAGTACATTTAACAACCTCACCGCTTGCATCGGTATATTCATACACGTTCATAAGTGCAGCAGGATCAAGCTTCTGCGTTGCAATTACAACAATGGGAACTGCAAGAAGAGCAATAAGCATAAGTATGCCCTGGAAGAAGTCAGTCCAGCATACTGCTTTATAGCCGCCAAGGAAGGTATAAATAAGAATTATTACCGCAAAAATTATAAGAGCCGCATTTTCCTGAAGCTTGGGGAAAAGCTGAGTAAACACAGTTGCACCTGCAGAAAATCCCGAAGCAACATAAAGAGTAAAGCTGATAAGGAATATAACCGCACAGATAATCTTAAGAAGCGGATTTGCCGTTGCAAATCTGTTGGAAAGATACTGAGGGAAGGTTATTGCATCTCCGGAAGCCTTTGAAAACTTACGAAGTCTCTTTGCAACAAAAATCCAGTTTGCCGCTGTTCCGATTGCAAGACCGATTCCTATCCACGCCTGACCGAGACCGAACGCAAGAATGCTTCCGGGAAGCCCCATTAAAAGCCATGCGCTCATATCTGATGCCTGGGCGCTCATAGCCGTTACCCACGGCCCCATCTTACGTCCGCCTAAAAAATAATCCTTTTCGCCGTTATTACCGGATTTAAAAAAGAAATAAATTCCGATTCCGAGAACGACAACAAAGTAAAGAACAAATGCCAATACTTCTGACATAATCTTTCACTCCTTAAACATTTTTCAACCATTATAACACAACGGTAAACAGAACGCAATACAGAACGAAGTACAGACCAAAGTCTGTACTTCTTAAGTTGATTTTATTTCACTTTTCTTTTGAATACTGAATAAATACACTATACTATTTTTCGTACTCAATTAATTCTTAATTTATTTAAAAGCACAGGAAGCATTCTGACTGAGTAATCCTTCAGGGAATATGCACATCCGGAAAGACACCATTCATAGATTATTGCCCTTTCGCACATGGCATAAAGCTTTACTGCCTCACTTACGGAAAATTCCGTTGAAAGCTCGCCCTTTTCCTGCCCGCTTGTTATAATCTCTTTAAGAATTTTATAATAGACCCTTCTTTTATTTAAAAGATGCTTTTCTCCTTTTGTTACAAGCTGAGAGGAATAAAGCCTGGTTAAAAGCTCAGGATCAACCGAGGTTTCTATCATATCGAAAAGCTCACGGTTGAGATAAAGAAGAAGGTCAAAGGAATTCATAGGTTCCTCAATTTCCTCCATAAGCTCGGTATATTTATCATCGAAAATTTCCGAAAGGGAGCCGAGAAGTCCGTCTTTTCCTTCAAAGTAATGATAGAAGGAGCCTTTTGAGGTTCCCGATTCATCTATTATTTCTTCAACGGTGGTATTATCGTAGCCCTGCTCATAGAAAAGCTTCCATGCAGCGGTTACGATTTTTCCTTTTGTGTTTTTTGAATTCTTCTTCATCGCTTTCCTCTTTTCTGCCTCACCGATTCATACATTATAACAGAGCCGGCAACTGCCGCATTCAGGGATTCAGTTCCCTCTTCCATGGGAATGCTTAAAACAACATCCGATAAAGCAACAACCTCATCCTCCGGGCCGTTTGCCTCGTTCCCCACAACAACCGCAACTTTTCCCGACATATCGGTTTCATATATATCCGTTCCGCCAAGGTCACCGCAGAAAACATTGTATCCTTTATTCTTTACAGCAGCGATATCTTCACAAAGATTTTCCGAAATCACAATTTTCAGGGAAAAAACGGCACTCATTGCACTTCTTACGGTTTTGGGTGCAAAAATATCCGCACTTGTTTTATCGGCAATGATATTTTTAAAACCCGTTGCGGCAGCGGTTCTCAAAAGGGTTCCCACATTTCCCGGATCGGCTACACCGTTTAAAATAAGAATATTTCCTTCTTCAATTTCCACGGCAAAACCGGTTTTCTTTCTGAATACACCAAGTATCCCCTGAGGACTTTTGGTATCACTCATTTTTTCAAAAACACTCCGGGGCACCGAATAAACCTCACATTCAAAATCGGTTTTTCCCTTATATCCGTCTTCAACGAACACCATAAGAGGCGCTTCCTTTTTTGCGCCGTCGGAAACATTCCGTTCTCCCTCGGCAACAAAAAGCCCTTCCTTATCTCTGTATTTTTTCATTTTAAGAGAAGCAATAAGCTTCACGGTTTTGTTATTTACACTATCAATTCTGTTCATTTTCTGGCACTTAACCCCACTTCCATCGTAAAGTTATGTCATTTTTTTAGTTCTTTCGTTTTTTGTGTTGACAAAGCGAACATTTGTATGGTATATTGGTTGCACACCGCAACCCTAAAAACTAAGGAGGTTTTATTTATGAAAAACATTTTTTATTTAAGAAGACTGGTTAAAACTGATTGCGAGCTTGCGGAAAAGCTCTCGGCTTCAATGAACATTTCAAAGGCAGAGCTTTTGCGGAAGCTTATGCGCCCCAGAAGGCTTACCGTAGGCCAGGTTATGATTTTAAAGCACTTTTTTTCTCTTTCAACAGAGGAAACAATATTTATTTTCGCTCCTGCAGTTGCGTGTCGCAACTGATGACATTCGAGGTGTTGACAATGATCAAGATAGTTGACAACAAAAAGGATGCCGCAAAATATATACGCTCTATGGAAGACATCCTGAAGAAGTATCATACCATCGGGGCATTCAGAGAAGATTTAAAGGTGTTTTTTGATGACGGCGAAATGATTAAGCTTTACGAAAACTCCCCCGTTAAGAAAAGCTTATTCCGCAGAAACATAATTTCGGGAGTTAAGATTCCCGATCTTGCCGTTGAGCTTGGCTTAAGCCCCTCACGGCTTTATGAAATACGGCGTGAAATCTTAAAAGAGCTTGTTGCGGTGTTTTTCAGGGTGATTATTCTGTGAATAAAAAAGATGTTTTATTTCTTCTTTCACAAATTAAAAAACATAAGGATAGATGGGAAATCAGAAGATTTTCTCTCTTAATCGAAGAGCTTCTTTACGAAGCAGATTCTGAAACCGCAGATATTATTTCCCGTCTTATCCGCACCGGAAAATTAAATACGGTTGCCTGCGCCTTGGAAAACTACATAAGCAGAGCAACCGTTTACCGCAGAATTGAAGGCTTCTGCCGTCTTGTGATTTATTCGTCACGTCTTAGGGGCGACGAAAGAATATATTTAAGATGTATTGCTTCCCTTCGGAAAAACCTCTGATTCTTACTCTGACTTTTTCTTAAAGGGAAATCCGGTTTCCGAAATTATAACGGCAACGAAAATAAGAAGGAACCCTGATGCCACACGGATAGAGAGAGTCTCTGCCCCCATCATAAGGGAAAACATAACTCCGAATACGGATTCAAGGCTTAAGAGAATCGATGCGGCAGAAGGATTTGTATATTTCTGCCCCACATTCTGAAGAAGCAATGCTGCACCCGTTCCGCAGACCGCAAGAAAAGCAATTCCGCCCACCTGCGGGAGAGAAAATGCAAAGGTCATTTCTTCGGTCATAAGGGAAAGGCTCCAGTTAAATACGGCACAGAAGAAAAACTGAATCACGGTTATAAGCACAGGGTCTTTTTTCTTTGCAAAGCATGAAACAGCCACAATATGAGCCGCATAGAAAAATCCGCCCACCAGAGTCATTCCGTCGCCATAGCCTATGGAAAGTCTTCCGTCGAGAGAAACAAGCCCGATTCCCGCAACAGCAACAACCGTTGCAACCAGATTATATACTGCAGGCTTACTTCCTTTAACAATCCAGAAAAGGAACGGAGCCATAACGCAGTAAAAGGCAGTTAGGAAAGCATTCTTTCCCGGAGTGGTATATTTAAGACCGATTGTCTGAGTATAGTATGCAAGAAATAAGCAAAGCCCTATGATTGCTCCCTGCCATATGTATTCCTTATTTATATTCTTAAGCTTTTTATGAAATATTGCGGAAAGCAGCAGAAACGCAACCGAGAAACGGATGGCAAGAACCTCGCAGAAGGGAATTGAATCTATGGTATTCTTAAGAACAACGAAGGTTCCGCCCCATATCATTGCCGCCAGAAGCAAAACGCCTCTTGCGGCAAGCTCAAGCTTATTTTTCATTTTTACTCCTCTAAAAGAACCGGATTTTTAAGATATTTTTCAAATACTGCAAAGGCGGCTGAATATTCCGCACCCGAGCAGATTCTTTCATCTGTTACTATTCCAAGGGGCATAACATTCCTGATAACGGGATTATTTTCCTTATCAAGCTTTACCTGAGTTTCCTTCTGCCCCATGGAAATGAATACGCTTGTGGTTCCGAAATCATATATATGATGATAAACATAG
This sequence comes from Clostridia bacterium, assembly GCA_045539675.1. Lineage (GTDB taxonomy): Bacteria > Bacillota > Clostridia > UMGS1840 > HGM11507 > JAZQFU01. The sequence goes on from JAZQFU010000300.1 coordinate 7,008, forward strand.
CCCATTCTTATGGAAGCCAGATTGGTAATAAACATACTGGTATGGAAGGGACTTGCATCTATTATCCATTTCGGAAGAATACCCATTTTATCCATCCATTTTATAAAGCCGATTGCCGCACCGGGAAGGAGAGGAATGGCCAAGAGAAAGTTGCAGAGACGGTCTGTTGCATTACTTTCCGTGGGCTTACGGTTTTTTTCTATTTCGCTGTTCATTTTTTCCTTGATTTCAAAAATGTTTTCGTCGCCTTTAAATTTAACCTTTATAACAGTCTCATTTATTTTACCGTCGGTTTTATCCTTCAGAATGGTAAGGCATACTGCAATTTCGTTTCTTTTATATATCTTACTGTTAACTACGAAGCGGTTAAGCTCCGGCTTCTGCTTAACGGTACGTATATACGCGGCAATAATAACATCCATATGGGTTATTCTTATTCCCTGCCTTCTTTTTTCCTTAACATAGGCATCAATAATATCGTAATCCGCCGTTCTTTTGCAAAAAACCTGGGCATCGTATCGCTGGGGCATAATATATGACGTCATCCTGACGATCGGGTCGATTTTTTTTTCGAGTCTTCCGTCTGCACGTATTCCGAACATATACACTGTCCTTTCGTTTTAGTTTAATATATTTTCAAGTGCCTTTTTTAATTCTGTTTTTTCGCAAACACCTTTGAAGATATCCTCCTTATCCTTAAGTCCCGATAAGGGAGCGGGGATTTCAACTCCGCTTTTTTCCGAAAGCTCATTAAGAAGAGTGAAGCCATCCTTTCCTTCCGTTTCTCCGCCTATTGCGGAGTAAACTCCGGGAGCAAATTTATAAGGACTTGCGGTGGAGGCTATAACCGTGGGAGCTTTATCTCCCGTTTCTTCAACGTAACGGTCATAAACAGCCAGAGCGACTGCAGTATGGGTATCTGAAAGATAGTTATATTTCTCAAATACCTTTCCGATTGTTTCCGAGGTTTCAGAATCGTCACAGCAGCCACCGTAAAATTCATCCGAAACCCCTTGGGCAACCTCTTCGGAAACGGTATATTTTCCTTCTTTTTCAAGGGAAGACATATATTCCGCTACCTTTTCATCGCTTCCCGTAAGGGTATAAAGAAGTCTTTCAAGGTTACTTGAAATAAGAATATCCATAGAAGGAGAAAGGGTAAGTCTGAAAGGTCTTACCTTATTATATACTCCCGTATTTATAAAATCTGTGAGCACGTTATTTTCATTTGATGCACATATAAGCTTTCCTACGGGAAGACCCATTTTCTTTGCATAATATGCCGCAAGAATGTTTCCGAAGTTTCCCGTGGGAACAACAAAGTTAACCTTATCGCCATTTTTTATCTCACCGTTTTTAAGGAGTCTTGAATATGCATAGAAATAATATACAACCTGAGGAACAAGACGTCCGAAATTGATTGAGTTTGCAGAGGAAAGTGAAATTCCCTTTAAGGCAAGCTCTTTTTTATATTCCGAATCGGTAAAAATCTTTTTTACTCCGCTCTGGGCATCGTCAAAATTTCCCTTTACGGCAGAAACAAACACGTTTCCGCCCTCCTGAGTTACCATCTGTTTTTTCTGAATATCCGAAACACCGTTTTCAGGGTAAAAAACCGAAATCAGGGTTCCGTCAACATCTCTGAAGCCTTCAAGAGCCGCTTTACCGGTATCGCCCGAAGTAGCAACAAGAATTGCAATTTTATTTTTCTCTCCGCATTTTTCAACTGATTTTGTGAGAAGATGGGGAAGTATCTGCAATGCCATATCCTTGAAGGCACAGGTAGGCCCATGCCACAGCTCAAGAACGTATTTTCCCTCCGAAAGCTTCACAACGGGAGCGGTATCCTCCGAACCGAATTTAGATGCGGAATAAGCTTTTTTTACAGCATCACAAAGCTCTTCCGGTGTAAAATCAGTAAGGTATTTGCCTATGATTTCCGCCGCAAGCTCCTTATAGCTTTTGTTTTGCATTTCGCTTATTTCCGCAGAGGAAACCGCAGGAAAGCATTCGGGAACAAAAAGACCGCCGTCTTCGGCAAGTCCGCGGGTGATAGCCTCTGCCGCAGAAACCTTTATATTTTTATTTCTCGTGCTGTTAAAAAGCATTTTTATCTTCCTTTCAAACTATAATTCCGCCGCCGAAAAGATAATCCCCTTCATAAAAAACGGCTGATTGCCCCGGTGCCGCCGCACGGACGGGACTTTTAAATTTAACAGTCAGATAATCCTTGCCGGGAATAACAACTCCCATAGTTTCAAACTGCGAATATCTGACCTTCACCCCGAAGCATTCCGGCTCCGTTGGGGTTCTGTATATAAAATTATAATCTCTTACTTTTATTTCTTCCGTGAATTCTTCTCCGGCTTCACCGAGAGTAACTGTATTGTTTTCAACGTCAACAGCGGTCACAAACATAGGCTTTCCGAAGCTTGCGCCAAGCCCCTTCCGCTGCCCTACCGTATAGGAAAGAATTCCCTTATGCCTGCCTATAACCTTGCCGGAGGTA